>JABHUV010000053.1 GCA_018658605.1 Planctomycetaceae bacterium
AATCGTAGTGGAACCTTCATCAAAGTTGTTGCCGTCTTTCGCACTGATGTAACCCCAACCACCAGAAGGTGTTTGGGCATTTGCGCTAAACTCAACAGCCTTCTTTAAAATCTGTATCAATTCTTCGCGGCGTTCTAGATCTTCTTCTTCACCAATAACTTGTGACAAAAACAACATCGAAAACCCGTGGCCGTACGTGTAACGATTGTCCGACAAGGGGTCGCCAATCAGCCCATTGGAACGCGCTTTCGTGGTGATGTAGTCAACACATTTCCGAATACCGCGAGCATAGGGACCTTGAGTCGTTGTTGAACCGGAACAAATCAGGGCGGTACCTGCTAAAGCTGTCATCGCTGTAGGATAATTCCCAGCAGTCCAGTGTCCCAGCGATGACTGAGTACGCATCACCCAATCTAAACCCTTTTTGATCGAAGATTTCCAAGCTGGCTTAGTGTTAGCCGCCTGAATGACCCCAGGTACTGTCATTGGCAAACATGAAGCTGCAACGAACGACTGCAACGCGCGACGGCGATTAATCAACGACCTTCCGGATTGATTTGATTGGCCACTCTTCATTTTGATGCATGCTCCGTTTTCGATTGCAATTTGAACGTCACTGCCTTTTCTGCCATTCTAACCAACAATTGCTTTGAATGATAGAAAAGACGTATCCAATCTAATTACTTCAAGCTTTCGGTAATCGCTAAAATAAGTCCATCAAGTGTGTGTTCTTGCGCTTCTGCGTCGACCGTCACGTCTAATGCATTCAAAGCACCACTGGTAATCGAACTAATACTAGCAACTTTGGCTTGTCCTAACGCTGAGCCAAGTAAGGTGACTAGGCTCCGACCAATCGCAGAGCTAGTAACCGTAATCCAATCAACTTCTCCTGCGGCAAGTGCAGCTGCCACAACTGGATCGATCTCAGTAACATCACGACTCACATAGGCAACGACTTGCGTGACCTTCGCTCCATCGCTTTTCAACATATCGCATAAAGTATCACGACCTCGGCTCGCACGCACCAATAACACGGAGCTGCCAGAAGCCTCGTCACGTAACGACTCCGCTAACGATTCCGCTCGATACTCAGCCGGTATTAAATCAGACTTCAAGTGTCGTTGTTCTAACGCCGCTGCGGTGCTAGGTCCAATCGCTGCGATCTTTACACCTGCAAACTGCCGAGCGTCCAACCCCAGCGTAGCCAACCGATCCAAAAAATACTGGACACCATTACGACTTGAAAAGACAATCCATTCAAAATCAGAAAGCCTATGAATTATTTGATCCACCTCTTCATAGGATTCCGGCGGACCGATTTCAATCGCTGATTGGACTAACACGTCAGCGCCTAACTCCGATAACTTCGCGGTAAATTCCTGCGATTGTTCAGCGCTGCGAGTAACTAAGATTCGTTGACCAAATAACAGACGCTGCTCAAACCATGAATTCATGTCGGTCGCTCCTGCTACCTCACCTATAATTACAATAGCTGGGGGGCGAATGCGCTGTGTCCCCCTAAAATATTCTTGAACTTCTGACAGTGTACATTTTACCGAAAACTGATCCGTACAGCTAATCCGCCGCACGATCATCACAGGCGTTTCCGGCGACTTACCGTTTATTATTAGCTCATTGGTCCATATCTCTGCCGTCGTCACGCCCATATAAAACACTAATGTCCCCGGAAACTTCGCCAGCGACTGAAAATCCAACGAAGAAGATTCTTTGCCCGATTGCTCACTACCAGTTACGAAGGCAACTGCCGAAGCACAATCTCTGTGCGTCAACGGAACACCGACACAACTACCAGCAGCCATTGCTGCTGTGATTCCCGGCACGACCTCGTAATCAATGTTATGTAAGGTTAAAGCATCGATCTCTTCAGCACAGCGAGCGAAAATCGCTGGATCCCCACCCTTGAGCCTGACGATCTTTAACCCCTGCTGGGCTAACCGCACCAATTCATCGTTGATTTCTTGTTGTGTCCAGAGTTTACCAATTCCGTGACGACCAAGACAAATCCGTCTCGCATCTAAACGTACATGCTGTAAAATCAACGGATTAGCCAAAAAATCATAGAGCACAACATCCGCCTGCTCGAGACACTCAGCTGCTCGTAACGTAATGTAACTGGGATCGCCTGGACCAGCACCTACGAGATAGACAAAACCGGGTAATGTTGTATCCTGAGTCATAGTAACCTGCTGTGAATACCCAAAATCTTTAACCCCTATACCATTTGGTTTGCAACGCAACTTCATTACTTCCTACCAACTATTCTAAAATTGATCAGGATATTTTCGATTGGAACCTGCACCCACTAAATCTGCAAGGCATCCGCTAACAAACCAAGCTGATTATCAAGCAGGCCTGTCACGTAGTGAACGTCAAACGCTGCAACACCTTTTCGAAAAAGCACTCGAGTGGCTCCAGCACTCCCCGCCGAATTATCAACAGACTCTCGCTGGGCTGGGCCAGTGCATGAAATCGGATCCGCAGGCAGCCGTCTACTGTTTTGAATATCTACAAACAATTGAAGCAGCCATTAAAGCAAACCATCTGCGATTTAATTGGTTCGAGCGACGGAAAAATCGTAGGCTTGTCCTCGAAATCAAGCAACTTGTAAAAGCTGAGAATTGGCAAGCAGTTTTTGAGCTTGCTCCCAAAGCCATTTATCACAATCCTCAACATGCGCAATTATTAACGCTCCTTGCTATAGCTTGCCAAACGATAGATGCTCCGGATTGTGCCCGAGCGTATTGTCAATTTGCGTTGAAGTACGATCCTAGCTGCCAATCAACACATAGCCAAATCATTAATAACTATTTAGCGACGGGACAATTCGATGATGCCAATGATCATTGGTTGCAGTTGCGCACTCAAAACATCTTTACACTTAACCAGTTACAACAACTCGAACTGGCACTTCCAGTTGAAATTCGAGCAACCCTACCCTCCCTAGAACTTGTAATAGAAATTGACCATTTGGATAAACAATTATCCCAAAATCCTCAAGACGAGAAAACCTGGCACCAACTGTGCAAACTTTACCAACACAATCAACTGTTCTCTCGTGCACTGGAATGTTGCCAATTAGCGAATCAAGCATTAGGTAAAAGGGCGGAGTGGGAGCAATTGAGTTTACGATTGCGCAAACAACAAGCTGAAAACAGGATCAGTTTTTATGAGCGAGCGAGCGCAACTTCTAAGGATTTCGCGCCACCGTGGCTCATGGATGCCTTAACGGATGAATTGATGCGAGTACGAACGGAATATTATCAATCACGTTGCACAACATTTCCTAATGAAAAAGACAATTTCGTTCGACTCGCTTGGTGTTTATCTGAAGCGGATAATTCTTACGAGGCGTTAAAAGTTTTCAATAACGTCGATCTCAGTCAACTCTCACCGCGATGGTCGGTTATCACGTTGCTCGGACAAGGTGAAACAGCACAACGCTTACGCCAATTCGACAAAGCAATAGAATCATTTACAAACGCACTGAATATCTTCGAAAAATCCCACGAAAACATACAACAAAGTGATCTGGAATTAGTTGATATCCCTACACTACAACACGAACAGATAGGGCTGCGACTACTCAAAAGGTCCAAACTACTGTCCCAAGCAATGGATTTACCTCAAATCACCCAACAATGCGCTACGATCGCAAAAAAAACCTCGCTAACTATAGATATCTGAGCAATTCAGCGCCTAGACAAAACGCTAGTTTTAGTCGATAAATGATGTTTCGACGAAAATCAAAACACGTCGACAATCGATAAAATATTTAGAATCACATACTTAAGTACATTTAGAGACCCTGGTCTAAGAACGCTAGCTAGCCCAGTTGGAGAATTATGCCAAATTCAGCAAGTGCCGAAAAACGACTTCGTCAAAACCACTCACGCCGCGATGCAAACCGAGCGACTCGTTCGAAATTGCGAACATACATTCGTCGCGTTCAAGAAGCAACCGAGGCCTACGAAGCTGCCATTGCCGAAAATGGCGATGCGGATGCAGCATTAGCGACTGTCAATGAAGCATATCGTGACGCGCAAATCAAAATCGATAAAGCTGGTGCTAAGAGCCTGATTCATAAAAACAAAGCCGCTCGTACCAAATCTCGCCTACAAAAGATGATTAAAAAGGCCAAAGGCATCGCCTAAGACCGACATTGCGGAATACGTGAAGACTGTTGGCTGCCACAGAGACGGGCGCGTCCGTCAACAAATATCGAGTGGCAATTTGTGGCCGTAGCTTTAGCCCCAGACAATTTTCTCTGCGTCAAATACGGGGCCGTCAACACAGGTACGTTTGTAGTCCCACGAACCATCAGATTCTTTGCACCGCGTGACGCAACTAAAGCAAATTCCAATACCACATGCCATGGGCGTCTCTAAGGATACTCGGCACGGCACACTCCATTGCTGGGCAACTTTGGCAACTGCCTCCATCATTCGGTCAGGCCCACAACAAACCACCTGTACCCCCTGATTGCTACCGTATGCTTTCTCGTCGGTTTGTAGCACTTGTTCAAGCACTTCGGTCACCAGCCCCTGTACACCCGCGGAACCATCATCCGTACAAATCTGCGTATTCACACCGATCTGTTCAAAATCATCAACTCCAGCCAACAATTCTGCATTCCGCGCACCATAGCAAAACGTAACCTGTTGGGCAGGTGGACATTCACGTCCAAATTTTTGTAGTCCAAGGTATTCACGAGCCAGACATAAAAACGGCGTCTGCCCAATACCACCGGCCACCATAATCAGGTGCCTCGTCTCAATTGGACGGAATCCGTTTCCTAATGGCCCCCAAACTACTAGTTTCTGTCCAGGCTCCGCGTTGACTAGGCGAGTCGTTAAATTTCCCTTCACCAAATAGACCACATCAATATCGGACCAGTTTCCAGATTCATCCTGATGCAAATCATAAACTGCCAATGGACGACCTATTAAAGGGTCGTCGCGATCGGCTAGTCGTAGCATAATAAACTGACCCGGCTGAGCTGCCGCGGCAATCGCTGGACAACGGAATCGCAACCTCCAAGTTCCTAGAGCCACTTCGATATTTTCAACGACGACAACGGTTTCTTGCGCCGAACCGTCCGCGTAAAAATCTGCCTGCAAAGGATTGGACTTAGTACTACTATCCGCATTAGAATTCATAAGACTGATTACCTTCGACGTCCTCGACGCGCGCCTGATTTACCTCGGCCTGTGAGACTAGTTTGACGTCCACGACCAGTCGACGCACGTTGCCGATTCCCTGTGCTTTGTGATCGTGGCTTTGAATTGCGCGAGTCAGCTGCTCTACGTGAGGCTGAACTATCTTTACGCACTCTTGCTGTTCGTTTCTTCTTGACCCCAGAGGCACTACGGGATTTGGATTTCGTTAGCTTCTTCAACGCTGAAACTTCACGATAAGTCAATTCTCGATATGCACCTTCCGGTAAATCGGCCAAACGAATGGGACCAATCGCAATACGTTTAAGCATCAACACCTTGTGTCGAACTCGAGCCAGAACTCGTCGAATCTCGCGATTCTTGCCTTCACTAAGAACCATCTCTAAATCCGTCGTTTTTTTCCGATGCGATTTAATTCGAATCGACTCAACATGTGCTTTGCCATCCGACAAATAGACTCCTTCACGGATCTCGGCCAAATCCTCGCGACGCATGTCACCCGCCACTCGAACTAAATAAACTTTGCTGACCTCATAACTTGGATGCGCAATCCGATTCGCTAGTTCACCGTCATTGGTAATAATAATCAAACCTTCGCTAGACCGGTCTAACCGACCGATCGTGAAAAGATGATTCGCATCTCCAATTAAGTCCAACACTCTCAATCGCCCAGCCGGATCGTTGTTCGTGCACAACACACCAGCAGGTTTGTTGAGCATATAGTATCGTAGTGTGGGGCGAGCAATGTGTTGTCCGTCCACTTTAATTTCTTGTTCATCCGGATTTACTTTGGTGCCTAGCTTTTTGACCACTTGGCGATCAACTTCAACCCTACCTTCCGATATCAACTCTTCACAACTACGGCGACTTCCCAGGCCTGCGGCGGCAAGTACTTTTTGAAGTCGAACTTCGGTACCACCAGCGGCCAATTTGCGGGTTCCCCCAGACTGAGAACGTGATGTGGACTTTTTGCTAGCGTTTGTTGGTCGAGGACGAACGGGAGCCTGCTTGGGCTGACGCTTGCTCGTTGATGGATTTGTCTTTTTTGCGGGTAACATGGCTATTTTCTGATCGCAGTGGATTAGTACTACGTCTTTTGTATTGTCATTATGAAAAGGTCAATAAATTAGGCGGGGTCATAACCATCCGCATAAGGATTACGATTGCGCGGCATGAATCTGCAGAGTGTAATTCCGAAGAAGTAAAGAATTGTTAATGGTCCGGCGAGCATTAACATACTCAGGGGATCAGCGGGGGTCAAAAACATCGATGCAATAAAGATAATTAAGACCGCAACTCTCCACTTTGCCAAGTAAGCTTCGATCGTAAAAATCCCAATCCGCTGTAGCATCAGCATCACCAACGGTAGCTGAAAAGCAATCCCAAAACCGAGCGGCAAGAACATCACAAATCCTAACCACTCGCTAATACGGGGGTCTGGGTCGATCTCCATCATGCGGTTGTAGCTGAATAGGAAATCTAATACCGGTTCCATCACTACGAAAAATGCCATGGCCGCACCACCAAAAAACAACAACAAGCTAAACGGCAAATATATGTAAACGTATTTTCGTTCGTGTGGATACAAACCAGCAGCAATGAACTGCCAAATCTGATAGAAAAGCCATGGGCTCGACAGAATAATTCCGCCAATGAATGCTGCCTTAATCCAAATCATGAATCCCTCGTGAGCGTTAAGAGTCTGCACCCTCACGTCAACTTTCTCCCAAACCGGTACTGTAATAGTGACAGGGCGCGCGGAACGAAGATATTCACTAAACGCATTGGTAATAATAAACTTGTTAACTCGGCGGATTGCATCCTGACGTGCAACAGTTGTCGACTCGCGTTGGACCTGCTGCTCTAACACCGCAAACACCTTTGCCACATCAATCGCATTTTCATCAGCATTCTCTAAACCGAAATCCATCCAACTAGACGTCTTCCGTTCAACCTTCTCCTGCACCAATTCTCGCAATGATTCATTTTCAAAAAGATCCGGCACGTTTGCCCATACATTGAGAAACTCCACAACAGCGACCGCGGATACGCCGACTTCAACATCACCGTCTGCCAGTTGTGCTGACTTGTTAAACGACTTGCGTAGTTCCTCCGGTAATTTTGCCAATAAATATTTTGCCCACTCTTGCTTAGCGTGCGATTGAATATGTTGCAAAAACAAAAGATGGTTCGATTCACCACCATCCTCAATTAGAAAATCTTGCTCCACAAACATATAGCTTTTATATTGCAATGCCCCGAACAGCTCCGGCATGGATTGACGCAAGTTGATGAACAACTGGTCGATTTCAATTTCCATCGTATCGGCGGAATAGCCCTCATCTCCAATCATTCCGGCGGTTTCCGCGAGCCTAAAGCTATCCGTTCGGACCAAGTCAAATGACCGCTGCTGATAATACTCACGCAACGCTTCTTTCAAAGGCATTTGAATCTCTTTTACAATATCTTTGGCAAGAAAGATTCCAACGCCAACGCCGACCAGTAAACCAATCATCCCGCGAAACAAACATTGTCGCAATTCTTCTAAGTGATCGCCGAATGACATCGTGGATTCGGAAAACAAGTCTTCCTTGGGATGCTTTGCCATGATATTTGCCGCAATAAATGTGTGGTTGGTGTGTATGCTGAAACGGATTCAGGGGTGTCTAGTGGTGTATTAACTTGAAACCAGATGAACCAAAAGGAAGCAACAACACCCTAAGGGGGGACTCTAAGTAAAGACAGCCAATCCAGAACTTCACAGTTGTGAAAAGGCTACAAAGTTAGCATACGGATGGAAACTGCCGCACCAGCTCTATCAAGCAATTAACTCAACACCTGAATTATAACACGTGCCCCGACAATAGCCAATATGCCAAATAACACACTAGTGGGTAACATTCATGTCAATTCGTGGTTCGATTTGTATTTCTTCTTTTGCTCAAGATTCGTATACTTCTACGAGCGACAAACAAAATAACTGGAATTTATGCAACAAAATCAAATCACTATCGCGTTGACCTTCGCCCTACTCGCAAGCACGCTGCTCTGCGGTTGTCGTCACGTCCAACAGCAAATAACGGAACCTCGAGGTGATATTAGGCAACAGCAATATCGAGCAGCATTGTTTGATCCCTACGCACTACCCGAAATTGGAAATGATCAAGGTGGCATGCGACCACGGGAGTTTTCACGGCCGTTGCCAGAAATTGTTCGTGAGCAAACTCTAGCCGAACTATACAATCGGCAACAATAATCGTTTTCAGCGAATCCAGTTCAATTATCAAATAGCCGCTGGCCCACGTTCACCGGTACGGATACGGATACAATCTTCCATCGGCAACACAAAGACTTTGCCGTCGCCTATTTCACCCGCTTCCCCAGTACGGCCACCCTGTAGAACCGCGGCAATAGTCGCTTCGACAAACTCGTCGTTTACAGCAATCTGCAACTGTACTTTGCGTATCAAATTAACTGCCAAGTCATGACCGCGATACGTCTCTGACTGACCCTTCTGTCGTCCAAACCCTTGGCAATCCATAACGGTTAGCCGTGAAACCTCGACGGCAGTAAGAGCTTCCTTCACGTCCTCCAAATGACTTGGTTGAATGATCGCAATAATCAGTTTCATGCTGGGCAGCCTTCTCGAAACAAAAACTAGTTTTAGATTATCGCTCGCATCACACCACGGGCAATACTAAACCTGTGACTATTGTATGCCGTCACGCAAGAAATAATAGGTGACCACACTGAGGCTGACAGTTTTTAGTCAATTTTTAATTAATATAAACTGACCTCCTCCTGCACTTCGTTTCTGCGGGCAGGCTACGCTGAACTATAAGGCATGGGAGTTTACTCCGACTCCGGTGGAAAACCGAGTCACATTATCCAATTCTTCAATCCGACGGTTCGTAAAAAAAAAACGTCTGCCCAATTCTGAGCAGACGCTTCTTTGCGTTTTTTGAAACCCTGTGAGGTTTACTAGCTGGTAGCTTAGTAAGTCAGGATTGCATCCATACCGAAAATAACATTGGTGTTGGTACTTGTTGCATCCCAGTCAATTCGAACTTCAGGACGAAGGATCAAGTCGAAACGAGTTTGAGGTCGGTAGTTAATACCCGTGGTGAACGAATATTCGCTGCCGGTACCCAGGTTGGTTCCGTTTCTCCACCATTCCAGACGAGCACCAATCGAGACATCGTCAGAAACTGTGTAGAACAAGTATTGGTTAACACCAATTTCATAGCGAGTTGTGGTGTCTACATAATCTGTTTGGAATACGTAGTCCAGTTTTTCGCCAAGAGTAACCTGCATAACAACACTGTGAGTGTAGCCATTTTCAGTATCACTGATGTCACCGAAAGTCGTTACATAGTTAACAGAAAGATTGTCACCAATCGATTTTCCAAGACCAAGAATACCGTTGCTTCCATGACTCTGGAAACCAGTATCCCAACCTGATGAGTAACCGAAAGACAGGTCTACACCAGCTTCAGTAGTCTTGCTAGCGAGCAAACCAGTGTGAGTAAATGGCTCACTGTCGTTCATCGTCTTAGCGTGACTATAGAAAAAGTTACCTGGAGCTTGAACTACTTCGTAACCAACGATTGTGTAGAACTTACCAACCATGACGGTCCAATCACCAACGTGACCTTCAACGTACAATTGAGGCATAGCCCAACCAAAACCGTTACCTGAATCAGAACTATCGGTGTCCCATCCAGTGGTTTGACCAAAGGCAGCGGTGTTTGGGGCGTCTGCACCGTACATTAAGTCAAAGTGGTATCCAAGTCCAAGGCCTTCAGCATCGGCATCAGAAGCTTTATCAAATTCGAACCAAACTTGGTGGATCGTACCTTGCTTAGGATTAGTATTAAACAATCCTGTACTACGATCGTGGTAACCAAATTGAGTCCAACCATTAATTTCTAGTCCCTCACCATCGCGGTTGAAGAGACTCCAAGCTTCACCATCAGATGGCGATGCTGCAGTATCATCGTTGAGCGTATATGTGATTGGGCTGAAAACAGGCTGTTGCAATTCTTCAGCGGCTGCTGATCCGCCAAAAATGGAGACTGCAAAAGCTGCGAGCAATATAATTTGTTTGCGTTTCATTTCCTACGTTCCTCCGTAAAATTTTTTAGGTACGGAAAAGTTCCTCGTGAATAAGAAGGTGATCTTATTTTCATCCCCTATTTGGAAAGGGCACTAACTTACTTTTCCTACAACAAATGTCTAAACACATTTTTGTTGCTTGCGCTAAACACTTTGCGCATATAATCCGTCACAAAGTCCCATTCGGAAGGATTCCCTATGTTTATTCATCGCAAAAACCGAAGTTCAAACCTTATTTACCGAAGGAATTGGCTTTTTCGTTAATCTATCCGGATTGCAACAATCGGATCGATATCGCACTTTAAGCTCTAACGAATATACCCATTATGCTGTTTTCCATTTTCCGCTGAGGTTGTCGGTATTTGGTTAATTTATAAGTAATTACATTCATGTGAATTTACCCATCAAACCGCCGAAGCCACCCTTTTTAGATGATGGTTAAAAATAGACCCCCTCCCTTTTCCAACCACCAAATAACCGATAAATTGATAATCAGCACCCGCGGTCTCCCCCTTTTATCTGGGCATATGCGCGGGCAATGCGGTATCGCGGGTTATGTTGAACAATCAATAAACGCAGCCTACAAATTCATCTATCACACCTGAACCGAGGACACCCAATCTAATGGGAATCTTTAAACGATTCAAAAAGTCCAACACGACGACCTCACCAAGTAAAAAGGGGGACAATGCGGAACAGGCAGCGTATTCGAACAACACCTCTGAGGATGACGTTGAAAATAGAGGCGATGAATCTACTTCCGCAAAGCAAAGTGAGTCCGCCCCTGACGGTGCCTCCACTGAGCAACAAGATTACGATCGAGGCAACCTGTGGCAGCGTTTGCAAAGTGGCCTAAAAAAGACACGCGATGTTCTCAAAACCGACATCCGTGACTTATTTAAAACCGAAGGCCAACTTGTCGACGATGCATTCCTGAAACAGCTTTTCGCCATTCTCGTCAAAACAGACATGGGAGGTGGTCCCGCGGAAAAAATAAAATCTCGTATTGAATCACAATTCCAAGGACGCATCATCGAATTTGAAGATGTTCTGGAAATTATCCGTGGCGAATTAACCGAACTATTGACGCAACCCACTCAACCTGTCCGATTTGCTCAATCAGGCCCCTCGATCATTTTAGTCGTGGGCGGCAATGGATCAGGCAAAACAACATCGATCGCAAAATTAGCCCACCACTTTCAAGCGGAAGGTAAAAGCGTTTTACTCGGAGCAGCGGATACATTTCGAGCAGCAGCTGTACAACAACTAACAATCTGGGCTGAACGACTCGGTGTCGACATCGTCAAAGGCGACCAAGGCGGCGATCCTGCCGCCGTAGCACATCGATCGGTTGCACAAGCAATCGAGAAAGATGTTGATGTTTGTATTATCGACACAGCTGGCCGCTTACAAACTCAAACAAATTTAATGAAGCAATTAGAGAAAATTTTCCGTGTCATACAGAATCAGATCCCAGCAGCACCTCACGAAGTGTTTCTGGTCCTCGACGCAACCGCTGGACAAAATGGCATCAGTCAAGCTCGCGGATTTTCCG
>JABHUV010000063.1 GCA_018658605.1 Planctomycetaceae bacterium
ATAAGATTGATATAGATCGTACGCCGCTGTTTGCGTTAGTGCGCGAGATTACGGCGACACATTTGTTTGTGTGGACGCTGTTACCATCAGGCGGATTACAGTCGACAAAGATTCCGTTGGGAAATGTGGGGCAGAAAGTTTCGGATGCCGCTCGAATTATGGAACGAGATTTGGAACAAGCAGTGGTGATGTTAAATGCTGCATCGGTTGCTTTTGATGCCGCGGTGCAGCGGTGGGAGGGGCAGGCACGGCAGAGCGAGCAATCGTTGAAGCGTAGTGCCAAGCCGGGAAAATTAGGGCAGATTGTGGCCAAACACAATCAGGTGCGACCGCGGTTGGCGCCGGTGAAGAGCGTGTTTCGTCGCGCGGTTTCGACGCTACAGAATGCCCAAATCGAAATGCGCCGCCGAGAGGCTGTCGCCCCAGAGAGACCAAAAGACGAACTGTAGCAGACGCTAGTAACACCTTAGGGTGCGTAGGTGTGCAGTTGACTCAGTATGGGCAGTAACAGAGAACCAATCAATTCCCTGTCGTCAGTGTAGATGCCAGAGAAAATAATAAATAAAACGCGGTTGCCTTTACGAGTGCTAAACATATTGCCAAACGGTTCACCGTCTAAGGATAGAATAGCAAATGTCGACTCATCACCCCAACGGAAAATGTCGTCGCGCTCGATCACGTCGATGTTTGCATCGCCAAATATTTTCATGCCCACTAGGGCGCCGGCCCACATGGTAACGTAGGTTGTTTTGGCGTCCGCCTTGTTTTTTTCGATCGCGATGTTGCAGTTAAGATAGGGTGCGTTTGGATCTTCCGGAACATCAAATTCATAGTCAACATCGTAGGAACCATCGAAAAATCGGGTTTTGACAATCTTTTCGCCACTGTAGTCAGGAATATATAGGTCACCGCTCCAGTCGAGTAATCGATCGATATTGATAATTGCCACTTGGTCGCTGCGACTTACACGTTCTTCGGTGGATCCCAACGCATAGAGAACGCCGAGACCGACTACTAACAACATTGCACCGATGATGAAGATTCCGAGGACGGCTACAACGATGATCCAGAGTTTGCTATTAGACTTTAGCGGAATACCGGTTGGGTAGGGATTACCCCCAATTGGTGGAGGGGGTTGTGGTGGTGGCAGGTTGGACATAGTTGCTAATATATCATAGAAACGATGAGAGAATGGCTAGCTGAGAACCGCAACGTCTGAGTTTGATCAACGCCGGAACATGCATAACATAATAGAACTCCCCCCCACTTACGGTGATCTATTGCAATTTATTTTCAGCGGCTACCCGCCACGCTCGGTGAATGGGCCTAAAGACACCGAAGGTGCTCCCTTTGTCGAGCAATTGGATTGTCTTCCGTGCGTCACCGATTTGCGCGTAGAGTCGAGGGGTATTATAGCCTTTGTCATCTTCGAGGTTGTCGATTTCTTTGCGTACGGCAGCGAGGTGGTGTTTACACTTCGCCAGAAGATGTTCGGCGAGTTCAGGAGCGTCGGATCGCCACAGTTTAGCAAGTGACTGACAGCGAGCGTCAAGATCGAATGAATATTCGAGAGCCACGTCGAAATAGTCATTGATGAGTTGTTTGGTTTTAGGGTGGGTGGGGTTCTTGACGAGGAATGCTTCGATTGACGATGCCAGTGAGTCGATGGCGGTTTTGTTAATGACTTGCCGTCGAACGGCTTCGATCTCGAACGTTAGAGCGTGGAGTTGAGTCGTTGTTGGAGACTTCATTTGGTCGGCATGTTCGCGAAGGAGTTTTACGACGCGCATAGATCCGATGCGTTCCATTTCTGTAAGTTTACCGAGTAACGCTTGGTAGGATGTTTTGGAACCGCCGGCAGCAATGTACGCTTGTTCATAGTCGTCGAGTGATGATTCGATTTTAAGTGCGTCGTGGACCATGTCTACGAAGGCTTTGGGTAGACTCATTCCTTCGTTAATGCGATCGGTGAGACCGTTGGATATGTTGGCAACGGTCGTTAGTTCTCCATCGGCATTGAACATAAAGAAGTAGAAGAATTGACCGTAGCGTAAATCGCAATTGCTAGGGAGTTCATTTCCGCTAAGGCAGATGGGTACGATTTGGTGCAGTTTTTTTAGAGCTTTGGATGGGAGCAACACGGCCCCCGCATCTTTAATAGCTCATCAGCCGCTTTCGAGATTGAAATTATACAACACCACAGAGGGAGTACCGTTGGACTTGTTTGTTTTGAGAAAATCGATGACGCCGCCGGTGGCGTATGGCAGCGGCGGTTGTTCAGCGAAAGCAGCGACTGTGAAGAGCAACAGTGCGCTGGTGAGGATAGTAGGTTTCATGGTGGCGGGATTCAATCGTAATAGAGTTGTACGTCAATTCCTAAGATTGATTATATTGTTATTGGATGAAAACGCAACAAAAATCGGACGCAAAGTGTCCCCTGTTAAGAGTTAGGAGAACAATGCAATGTGGCTATTTACTCAATATGGATTTTTCAGCACAGTATGTGCACGCGAAGGTGATGGGAGTAGGAGTCACGCCGTGGATGAAGGGAGGGTGATGGTGCGAGCGCGTTTGCAAGGGCATTTGGAAGGGCTCAAATTAAGGTTCCCCGAGGAACTGGCAAACCTAGAAATTGTTGAGACGCAAGAAACGGATTATCGATATCGTCTGTTTGCAGATAAGACTGTGTGGGCACGCGTATTGCAGTTATTAGGCGACGAGTTAGACTACGACAATTTCAAATCTAAAGTAGCGAGAAACCTTGATGGCGTCGGCGACGAATACGAACAGTCCCTGCACGACGTTTGGGATATTATGCAGCGTCTGCAGAGGTGAGTTAGGGTAGCTTCGCGCGTTTCTGGATGGTATTAGGGATAAATTTCCTAACGTGATTACCCCACGCATCGGCCACGTAGATCGCCCCCTTGTCGTCGACAGCAATGTCATGTCCAAGATTAGCCGAGTCTTCCGGTTGAGTCGTGTTGAACGTGGCACAGATATTCCCTTGTGAGTTGAGGAGCACTACGCGTGATCTCGTGTGGTCCGGTTGGTCACCTCCGTCAATAATGTAAAGTCGTTTTCGTTGATCCGTAGCAATTCCGAACGGGCGACCGATCCGTGTACTCTGCCATTGATCAAGATATCGTCCTTTGAGATTGAATACTTGGACACGGAGATTGCTGCGATCGCAAACATAAACCCGATTTCGCAGCACGGTAATACCGTGAGGCAGATTAAAC
>JABHUV010000045.1 GCA_018658605.1 Planctomycetaceae bacterium
AACTCTAATCCCTAGTGGAAGCCTATTGGGCATTCAAGCCGAGTTTGCACAGCGCACCGAGAATAAAACATCCAACGTTACACTAACCTGTAAAGATAGCGCTGGCCCAATTCACAACGCAAATATTCGCCTTACCAGAGAGGGAACCTTTTATGGCGACATCCGCACCAACGGAAAAGGTACTGCCGAATTTGGACTCGCTCATGGCAAATACACCGCTGTTTGTTCTGCCCAAGGACGACCCGATCAGACTTTTGATCTAACTTTCGAGTCCGCCACAAAAAAGACAATTACTTTTGATCCCTGTGGCTATGTTGCAGCACGCATCACCAACCAACATGGGCTTCCGATTGGCTGCAAAATCACCTTCTACGGAACCGGCGAGACCAAAGATCCTGACTTTGGCCCTAAACAGGCGGCAGTGCGGGCACTTAATCTTTTCTACGCCTTGCGAGGAACATTTCGCCAAGAGTTAACACCGGGAACGTACGAACTTATATTTAGTCACGGCCCAGAACACGATATCGTTGTCAAAACCGTAAACATCAAAGCCGGTCAAACAACTAGCCTTGAGATCCAACTCGACCATGTGGTCGATACGTCAGGCTGGGTTAGCACAGACTACCACACCCATTCTTCTCCCTCTGGCGATAATACCTCCGTCCAAATCGGACGCGTCATTACACTTATTTGTGAACAGATCGACTATGCACCCTGTACGGAACATCAACGCATTAGTTCCTACACTCCACTACTAAAAGAACTAGGCGTCGCCCACTTGATGGGAACTTCGACTGGGATGGAACTAACCGGACGCGTATTGCCCGTAAATCATCAAAACGCTTTTCCACTTAAATATGTACCACGCACCCAAGACGGTGGTGGACCGACTATCGAAGATGACCCAGTTCGTCAAATCGCTAAACTTGCTGCTTGGAATGATAATGCCTACAAATTGGTCCAAGAAGACCATCCGACGCTGATGCAAATCTATCAAGACCGTGATCGTGACGACAAACCAGATGGTGGCTTCCGAGATATGTTTCAATACATGGATGTAATGGAAGTACACCCGTTGCAGTCTATATTTGATGTCCCAGAATCACCTAAACCAACGTCTAACCGCACTCCGGTCATGTTCCATTGGATGCAATTACTCAACTTAGGCTACCGCATTCCGGGTGTCGTGAATTCCGACTCGCATTACAACGAACACGGCGTCGGCTACATCCGTAATTATGTCAAATCACCGACGGATAACCCTGGGCGTATTCGCACCAAGGACATTGTAAAAGCGTCCAAGGCGGGTAACGTCGTCATGACCAACGGCCCGTTTATGGAGGTCAAAATTCACAACGGGATTCGTGGACAAGCAGCGCTTCCGGGCGACGATTTACTGTCAAAAAATGCTACCGTCTACGTAAACATTCGCATCCAATGCCCCAACTGGATCGATGTAAACCGTGTACAGCTATTGCTCAATGGGAAAATGACTGACAAATTAAACTTCACGCGTCGCAGCCATGCCAACATGTTTAGAAACGGTACCGTGAAATTCGAAGCAGAAATTGCAGTCGAGCTTACCGAAGATACACATATCATCGTTGCAACTGCTGGTGAAAACCTAAAGATTGGTCGAGTGCAGGGACCACGTTGGGGTGAGTTGATGCCCGCAGCCGTTGCGAACCCTATTTATGTTGACCTCGATGGCGATGGTTTTGGGCCTAATCGAGATAATCTTGGATTTGAACTTAACCATTAAATGGTATCTTCTTTATACTATTGAATTACAATTCGCTCAGTTTACACGACTATTGTATTGCTATGGATCTAGATTTAACAGACAAAGTTGTCCTCGTTACCGGTGGGTCTAAGGGCATTGGGGCGGCGATCGTTCACGAGTTTATCGCTGAAGGTGCGCATGTCATTAACGTCAATCGCTCCACAGACGAAGGCGAAGCTTTACAAGCTGAATATGCCGAACAGGGAAAACAGTGCTTGTTCATACAAGGCGATTTGAGCCAAACGGACGCCTGTCAACGTGCGGTCCATTTCGCGCTCAAACAATTTGGCCGTATTGACGTGTTGGTGAACAATGCTGGAGTGAACGATGGAGTGACGCTGGAAGATGGCCCCGCGGCTTTCAACGAATCGCTGCAACGTAATTTAGTCCACTATTACAGCATGTTACATTTCGCACTTGACGCCCTCAAGACATCCCAAGGGGTCGTCATCAACATTGGTAGCAAAGTGGCCACAACCGGTCAGGGCGGGACATCCGGTTATGCCGCAGCCAAAGGCGGAATCAATGGGTTAACAAGGGAATGGGCTGTTGATTTGGCGCCACATAGTGTCCGAGTGAATACTGTATTGCCTGCTGAAACTTGGACTCCACTCTATGCCGAGTTGATTAACCAAGCAGAAGATTCTACGGCAGCCAAACAATCGGTCGAACAACTGATCCCGCTACAACAACGTTTCACAACCGCTCAGGAAATTGCGAATACGGTCGTCTTTTTGGCGTCGTCACGGTCAAGCCATACCACTGGCCAAATCCTCTACGTCGACGGTGGATATACGCATCTGGACCGCAAATGCACCTCGAGCTCCAACTCTATCGATCTCACTCGATAAACGCACAATCCTTCTATCCTTAGCCGTTTCTGGGTCAAAACCAGCATCGCATAGCTTAGCCTAAAATGTGCGAGCTAGCAGTACAATCAAGAAACGCTGGCGTTCAACGATCCAAGAACGAAACAACGAACCGCGTTAAACCAACACGAAGTGTATCACCCGATGACAATACAGATTCTTGGATGCGTGATTCATTCACAAACGTACCATGCCGCGAATCGAGGTCTCGCACGGTGACAACACCGCCTTCGCAATCAAGCTGACAGTGACAGCGACTGAGAAATCGATCTTCAATTTGATAATCAACTTCATCACCTCGCCCCAGAACTACTGGATATCGATCTAAACTTAATGAACCAGCAGCTTCCGAATCAGCCGGAATTAGTTGCATCGCGATAGAGTTAGAAATAGCTGAAGGCATAGCGGGGAGGATTGGAGAGTGGTAGGGAAGGAAAAAGTGGAGGCTTTTTTGGGGAGGGAACGATGTGGAATTCAGGTAGGCTTCGGTTAAGAAGTACCTTCAAGATAAGTTGCTCAGAGTACGCAGTCAACACTTTTTTTGTTTTTTAACAATGCTTATCAAAGCGTTAAATCGCGCATGTTTTCGTTAAATCGCAGCTAGCAATGCAGTCTCACTACAATCCACGTTAAGCTAACAAAGCTTGCACGGGATTACCGGATATATCGGTTAGTCGGAAATCACGTCCTTGGAATGAGACCGTCATTTTTTCATGGTCAATTCCTAACACGTGCATCATCGTGGCGTGGAGGTCATGAACAGAAACGACACCTTCAACAGCGTTATACCCGAGGTCGTCTGTGGAACCATGAGTGATGCCACCTTTGATGCCACCCCCAGCTAGCCATACAGAGAACCCCTTGATGTGATGGTCGCGCCCGTTGCCTTGAGCCATCGGAGTACGTCCAAATTCGCTGGCAAATACAATCAAAGTATCTTTAAGCATATCACGCTGCTTGAGATCTTTGATCAAAGCGGTTAC
>JABHUV010000030.1 GCA_018658605.1 Planctomycetaceae bacterium
ACAGTTTATTTGCGGTGAAGCCGAAGACGAGGCCATCCTTCCGGCCGGTAGCTATCCTCGAGTTCTCTCATCCACCTCCGAACCCATTGGTGAGACGTTTACGCCACCGAACGAGGGAAATGGAAGTAATAACTGGGCAGTATCCGGAACTCGTTCCGCGAGCGGTGCACCAATGGTCGCGTCGGATCCACACATTGCAATCGATGCTAATTCCAGTTGGTATGAAGCCAGATTGAAATGTCCGGAATATGACGTGGCTGGAATGGCATATGTCGGTATTCCTGCACTTATGTTTGGACGCACACTTGGAGTTGGTTGGAGTATTACGAATAACATGTGTTCGCTCCGAGATCTTTATCAGGAAACTCGCTCGGAGGATCATCCGAATTGTTTTCTGTTTAATGCCGATTGGATCGCAGAATCCAGTCGTACAGAGACAATTCTGGTCCGAGGTGCGGATGACCACGTCGAAACCGTGATCCTCTCTCACAATGGCCCCATCGTAGACACAATCCTGCCAGACGCCGCTCAGCATACCGGACCGGTAGCATTGCGTTGGGTCGGCATGTACGGTGGAGGCTGGCTTACTTCGTTGCTTGCGATGAACCGGGCCACAACGGTTGCACAGCTCCATGAAGCCATGCGGCCGTGGCATGTCCCCTCTTTCTGCGTGGTGAGTGGTGATACACAGGGCAATATTGGATTGAAAGCAACCGGAAAAATCCCACGGCGGAATAAATTCAACCGACACTATCGCGATGGTACAGACCCGAGCGATCAGTGGCAGGGTTACATTCCATTCGACGAAATGCCGGAACTCCTGAATCCTGAATGCGAATGGATTCGTACAGCAAACAACCGAACTGCTGCAAACGACTTTCCACATATGCTCTCTGGGTGCTGGAGTAGTGGCCATCGCGCAGCACGAATTCGCGAAATGCTTGAGTCTCAACTTGAGCCATTCACCTTTGATGACTTTGTGCGAATGCAAAACGATGTGATAAGCGGAAGAGCCGTGGAGTGCGCTCCTAAGCTCGTAAAGGTCTTGACATCCGTTGAAGACTCTCATGTACAAGAGGCTCGTGCTCTGTTGGCAAATTGGGATGGGGCAATGCAAGTGGAAAGCGTCCCCGGAGCAATATTCAACGTCTTTTTCACATTGTGGCAAACAAGAGTTGCTCAGGAACGCATCCCCGCAGAGCAGATTGACCTCATCGGCCCGGCATGTGGGGGGATTGCCAGCAGGTTAATCGATAGTGACCCGCTGGGTTGGTTTAATGATGATAATCAGGCAGCGGTCATTGAGACGTTTCAACAAGCCCTGCAGTTGCTCAATGAACGATTTGGCGAGGATAAGCAGCAATGGACCTGGGGGCAGCTTCATATACTTACGAAATCACATGTTCTTGCACACATTGGCGATTTGGGTAAGGTACTTAATCATAAACCAACACCCGTTAAGGGCGATATGATGACCGTTGGTAATACCGGTCAAGGGCCAAACTGGACCTCTACGTCCGGTGCCGGATATAGACTAATCCATGATCTTGGCTCGGACCCACCCTGCATGTGGGCCGTCGACGGTCAGGGTCAGTCCGGGCATCCTGGAAGCCCTTATTATAACGATCAGCAGGACGACTGGCTAAATGCTGGATACCATCGCATCCCCCTTGATGACGCACCGGATCCGTCGGCGACACTCTTCACACTTTCGCCCGGATAGAGTTCGCCCTCGATCGGAGATTTTTTGCACCTTATCCCCGCCTGTCCAAGCATTTCGCCCGAGATCAAGATGGCCTGTGGTGGGCCACCTTCGACCTGCTTACCAATTCACAACACGAAGTGCTTGGTTAGGGGGTGGTTCGTATCTAGCTGGGTAGATGTGAGAAGGGTCGCAGGTTTCCAATCGGGGATCAAATCGGATAAGCTAAACCCACGGAACACGAAAGCCTTTGTGAAAACAAGGTATCCTGCAAAAGCTGAGTAACTAGATGGAACGAAGAATATGCTAATTGAAAACAAGATATCTTCGCTAAGAACAATTCTTTATTGCAGTTTCTTTATCTCTCTCACCCAGCCTTTAATGGCCAAAGATTTCCCCAGTGCAACGGTACCGGGGATTGCCAAAACATCCGCTATTAATGATCAAGTAACTTTCTCTAACAATGTAATGAGTGCAAAGTTTACTCTGGCTGATGGCAATCTTACGATGAGCAATATTAGCGATAAGCTTTCAGGCCAAGCGCCCCCCATTAGCGCTGGTGAATTGTTATCTATTACTTTAGGTAATGGTAATATACTGGTTGACACATCTATGGTAGCCGGTCGTGTTGTACTTGCACGAGTGCCTGCTAAGCCGGCTGCGATCAAAGTATCTGATCGCAGCAAGGGATGGGAAATGACAGTTCCCTTTCATTATAATTCATCGGGTAAACGATTGAACTTAGAGTGGAGCGCAACCTTGCGAGATGGCTCGAATTACATTGTGCAAAATGTCTTATTAAAAGCGCAGAAGGGTGATTGGGATATCGATCGCGTCAGCTTGATCGATATGAATACCACCAATGCTACAATCGTCGGTGAAAATAAGTCAAACGCTGGCGGTGCCCCAATGGTGGCAGGCCAGTTCTTCTTTGCGCAGCAAAATCCGCTGGCACAAGATGTTGTGGGCAATGGCAAGGCAAGTGCTTATGCGGTGCGAGAAGACATTACCCTTCAGGGGCAAACGTTTGTTCAGAGTTCGGTATTAGGCCTCTATCCCGCCACTCAATTACGTCGTGCTTTCCAGTATTATTTAGAACGTGAGCGCGCCAGTGAGCACAAGCCATTGTTGCATTACAATACATGGTGGGATCTGGCTCACAACGAAGTGACGGAAGCCTTTTTACTAAATCGTATCGAAGAATTTGGCCGCGAGCTTGTGCAGGAACGCGGTGTGCGATTTGATGGTTTTCTGATTGATGATGGCTACGATAATACCAATGTCAATACGGCTACTCATATCTGGCAAATGAAGTCCGACAAATGGCCTAATGGTTTAGGGCCTGTTATGGCCGCAGCACAATCTTATGATGCGAATATTGCTATTTGGATGTCTCCGGGCGGTGGTTATAGCGGCGTGAAGGAACGCATCTCGATTGCAAAAAAATCCATGCCTGCGATTAAGACAAAAGCGCTAGGTAAGGGACAGGTTTTTAAAGTGAGTGATCCTGCCTATTACAACTTTTTTAAAGAGGCGATTTTTGCCAAGCAGGACGCTGGTGTTAAAGCGTTTAAATTCGATAGGATTGTCGGTGCGGATGACGTGTATGCCGTAGCGACGCTGTCACAGGAGATGCGTGCAAAAGACCCAGATGTATTCATTAATACCACTGTCGGAACTTGGGGATCGCCATATTTCATGTGGTTCTTCGATTCCATTTGGAAAGGTGGTGGCGATGCATTAGATAAACCGCGTAAACTTAATATGACCTTCCGTGATTTTTCCGCTTATAACGTGGTGAAGAAGAACCCCTTGTTTCCGCTGAATTCACTGATGGTGCACGGTATTGGTCAAGGGCGTCATTATCAAGGTAAATCTTTTAGCAGAGATGCCAATGGGAATTTACTGGATCTTAACGACCCTCAAGTTCTTGCAGATTGGAAGGGTGAAGTACGTAGCTATTTTGCCATGGGTTTTAATTTGCAGGAGTTGTATGTTACCCCGATGGACGCTTACATGAACGAAGCGATGTGGGATGCTTTGGCCGAGGCAGCCAAGTGGGGACGCGCCAATCACGATGTGTTGCGGGATAGCCATTTTGTGGGGGGGACGCCAGGTTTTATTAATGGAAAAGGGAAAGTTGTAGGTAAAAATGTTTATGGGGTCGCTTCATGGAGTAAAGACAAAGGCATTTTAATGCTGAGAAATCCTAAACCGACAGCTGCAACAATTACTCTAACACCGCAGTCTGCATTTGAATTGCCTTCGCATGCTGATCGTAACTATTCATTAGTTGACCCTTTTAACAACAATACCAAAATGGGTGACTTTAATGGACCCAGAAAATTTAGCTTAGCAGCTTGGGAAGTACGCGTTTATGAAGCTATTCCTCAGGGAGGTAAGCTCGACGCTAGCGAGGGCGGAGCAGTTCACCATTGGGAATTTGCCGGTCAAGATCAAGCCTTTATCGGTTACGATAAAGTAGGTGGTGCGATTGCCAATGTTCACGGCGCTAGCAGGGTTGAAGGCAAAACTGACGGCGGTTTATTGTTTGATGGCAACGACGACTATATGTCTCTAAGTAATACGGCTCTGGTCAGTGAGTGGACAATCTCTACTTGGGTAAAGCGTCACAGCGATGTGTTTTCGGGTACTTTGAGCTCGTCTTCAAAGGCGGCACTGAAGTTAGAGCAAATTTACCAAGGGACAAAAGTAGGCCTTACGATCTTTGGAGTAGCCGATTATGTGTTTAAGCATGCGACGCCAAAGGATAAGTGGCAGCATCTGGCATTTGTGGGTGGTGATGGCAAAGTAAAATTATTTGTCAATGGTAAGCTGGTCGATCAATTAAATGTCCGTATTAACTTGCCATTGGAAGCGATTGGTCGAAAAGCGCAAGGCGGTGACTATGCCCATATGACGATCGATGACTTTAAAGTGTTTTATTCAGCATTGAGCAATGCAAAAGTTGCCGAGTTGCATTCCGCAGCTCCCAAAGGCCAGGGCGTTCGTAGAGAAACGGTAGAAGGAGACCATGGCGGTCATTAAAAAGGAGTTGGAGGCCGTGGCATGAGAATCGTGCTGACTTGAGGCGATGAGCACAAAGGGATCTTCGCAGGTGCCGCAGATAGTCAAGCCCCTCAGCCATAAGTCAACTTGTGGCCGAGGTTTTGAATGGCTCTATCTGACTATAGATAGTTCTCGAAAGAACCAAGATTAATCGCGAACCAATAGCAGAACAACACTATTACTATAGACGTGATCACACCAAACCATATTATTCTTTTTCCGAAGCCGGGCCACGGCATAGTGCACGAACAATGAGGACATTTTTCATCTCTTAAGAGAAATAATAGGAGGGATTGACGGGCAGTCGATTCCCCACACGCTCTACATCTTCTAGTCTCCATGACAACGCTCCTCAGCCAACATGAATCCAAATAACAAACGAGATCGAGAACGCCTCATCAAAGCAATTGCGAACTCTATGCCCCATCCTACCTCCCCACCCCACCGCCGAGCAAGGAACGTGGAGGGTCCTTGGCGCTTCCAACATTGGTACTCAGCGTCTATAAAAGGATTGCTAGTTGGATTGATTTGGAGCGACATTATGTCTTTGGGTAAGTGTTCTGATTGTGGCGGAGATCTTTCCGATACGGAGGGTTACTGTCCGCATTGTGGTTCGACCAAAGCGCGGCGTGACAAGAATTTAGACTTTCAAATGAAGTTCTTTATCATTCTGGGGATCGTTACCTTCTGTGTTGTTTATGGCCTTTATCGTCTGTTGTTTAAACCGTGATATTCGCTCCTTTTTACGCCCAAAACAACATTTACTGGGTAGCCATGGCTCGCGCAACAGCACTTCCCTTCGGCCGAAGTTGTCCCTCGCTTGTCTCCAGTTTGGATCCAAATCCCATCACGGTTTTGGGGATTTGTCGCAGCAGTAAGTTCCTAACACACCTCACCGCCGCCGGGCAAGGACAATGGGGGGCTAGTTGAGAGAACCTACTGCTTTCCTTTAGACAGGGAATTTGAGAGAATGCGGTGTACTAGGCTAATCTACGTTCTACGATTCAACGTTATACTACATTTACAAATACTTTTGTTTCCAATTATGCACGGTCATGATGTTAAGGGGAGCAATCACAGATTAAAAGAAGTCAATGTGATAGACAACGTCACCATAAAGAGGACCCAACGATGACGAGGGGAATCATACATAAGTATGCGCTGTGGCTTCTGGCAATCGTCGCGGTCGTGACCGTTCTCGGCGCTGCATGGCCCGTGTTGTTTAACGAAGGTAGTGCGACGGGGAAGCTATTGATGCGAACATACGAAGTTGACGCAGTTGGCGACGTCGATTTTGAGGCAGCGATGGTGGCTGAGCTCTATGAAGAAACCCTAGAGGTCACAGCAAGCAAACCCGAAAGCGATCCGGCAGCAATCGCGGCGCGGGTGTCGCGACTGCGACAGCTGGATCGGGGGGTGGCTATTATGTGTTTGTTGATAACTGTGGGGCTACCTATCACTTGTCGCAAGTGGCCCAAGCTTTCTTGGCTATACTTGGTGCCGGCTTTGTGGATTCTTGCGAATGCACAGGCAACCGCGATGAACGGCAGCAAGGCCTTCGCAGAATTGGCAGTGCCGGCCCACGCGACGCGATGGGGGATGTTGGTGGCACTGGCATTATTGCTTTTGCGGAATCCACAAAGTGATCGCATCGCCAACTGGGTGTTGCGGATCGCATGCGCGCTGACTTTCGCCGTGCATGGCTGGGAGTCATTCCAGCTCAATCCACCATTTCAGGACCTTCTGTATATCACGGCCGGGCACGTCGGGATTGGTCTCTCCGAGTGGACTTGCCATGGTCTTCTTCGTACAATCGGGATAATGGATTTAATTTTTGCCGTAAGTGTAGTTGCAGTTCACCATCGGCGCATGCTGTACTGGATGGGCTGCTGGGGATTGATCACCGCAGCCAGCCGTCCCATTGCCATGGGACTCGATGCCTGGCCAGAGTTCGCCATGCGTCTGCCAAATAGCGTCGCGCCTTTGTTGGTGCTGTTTCTTGGCTTGCGGGCAATGTTTTCACTTTCTTCATCAACAACCAACCGAAACCCGCTGCTTTATGAATAACCACTATACAACTAGAACCCAGTACCCTATGAACAACCATCGAACGAACTGGATCACAGCGAGCCTTACTTTCTCCTTAATCTTGATGATCTCCACAGTTTCTGCAAACGACGTCGACCTCGCGAAACTAGACGTCAAAAGTCTGATAACAAAGATGACACCACTTAAGGGCACGACACCGGCTCAGTGGCGTGTGGTATGGACGGATGACGCCAGCCGCAAAGCGACCATTTCCTGGACCACGGCTGAACCCGGCGAAAATCACGTCGTTTACTACGGAACCAAGCCCGGCGGCAGGGAGGGAAAACCTGCGCTGAGTCAGGAGTGTCAGTCCAATGGCATATACACAATCACTCAGCCGAAGCCGCCAAAGCCCAAGACAGGAGAAACACCCGAGCAAGCTACGAAGAGCAATCCCCCAAAGAAGATCGCACCAGCGTATTATCATCACGCTAGGCTCAGCGATCTGAAGCCAAATACTCGCTACTATTTCGTCTTGGAAAGCGACGGGGAACGATCCCGAGAATTCTACTTCCGCACCGCACCAGCGGCAGGCACTGACTTTACCCTGATCCATGGTGGTGATTCGCGTAGTGGCCACGCTAATCGTTGTCGGATAAATTTGCGCATTGCTGAGCAGACAAAGTCGGATTCCAAGGTCCTCGCATTTGCGCATGGAGGAGACTATATCGTCTCCGGGGTCAGGTGGGAGCAGTGGCGATTGTGGCTCAGCCAGCACGAACTGACAACATTGGAGGACGGTCGCGTGCTGCCCATCATTCCGACGAAAGGCAACCACGATGCAGGTAAAATTTATTTTGAAGTGTTTGATCTAGAGGAGAAGACAAAGCGTTGGCATACAACGATGCTTGGCAAGGACGTGGCGCTGGTGACACTTGATACAAACTCGCCGGGAGGCGGCCCACAAGCGGAATGGTTGGAGGCCGAACTGAAACGTCTACGACCTGCGGTTCGTTGGTTGATCGTGCAGTATCACCGCCCCATGTATCCTGCGGTAAAGGGTCCTGCGACGCATGCGCCTATTTTCTGTCCCCTATTCGACAAGTATAACGTCGATATTGCATTGGAGTCAGACGGTCACTGCATGAAGCGGACGGTACCGATTCGCGATGGCAAGAAGGATCCGACCGGAATCGTCTACGTGGGTGAAGGAGGCCTTGGTGTTGGCCAGCGAAAAACTAATCCGGATCATTGGTACCTTAAAGATGGCGGGAAGGCAGGCAGCGCCCACCACGTCATTCAACTCGACTTCAACCCTGACGACATGCGCGTCCGTTTTATCCTCATGGACGGCTCCGCTTGGGACGACCACACGATCAAGGCACGCAACCATTGAGCAACCACAGGATTGGCTGACAACCGAACATTCCTGTGGTGGGTTTTGCAAACCAAGAAACGTCTAAGGTTGCGAAAATGGGCGTTGCCTAAGCGGGGTTGACCTATTGTTGCCCACCAAACTACTCAACCCCTTTATTTGTCTAGGGAAAATTGATGAGATACAAACATTTCATATTTTGGGTACTACTGTGCCCCTTTACCATGGGATGTGGTGCTACGAGCCGTCGTCCGGCCTGACCGGGCGTAGCGCTGGGCTTCAAGAACCGTCCTCCGCTTCGCCTAGACTCATCAACCAACCCAACAGGGCACCCCACAGCATAAAGATCAGACCCAGCCCGTACAGGGCAGTGAAAGCCGATGCCGACACGGTAAGAACCGGATGGAATTCAAATGTCGTGATCCAGTAAGCGACCCCAACCATCGCGCCCATAATCAGGGGATTCCCGTCTGCAATCACAAATGGGGAAAAAAAGGGTTTTAAACAACAGAATGAGCACATGGTCTCCCGCGTTTTCGTCCTCGTGCATTGCCCTGCGTAAGATGAAATTAAACAGAACCGCCATGAAGAAAGCACCGGACATCATGCTGATGCCCCATGTTTGTAATTCAGTTGACTCAACACCAGGTTCCAAGACGGCTTGATGGGGTTTTACCGGGTTGTAAGCTAACCGCACAGATTTCCCTACGGGATAACGTTCCACTGCGCTACCCGCGCTATAATCATGCCCACCAATCACGATCACGTCGGACTTAAACTGCTTTCCGTTGACGGTGTAGTTATATTCAATATCCGCTGAGTATGTTGTCCCATCTTCATCGTGATGAGATTGAATCTGAGAGGTGATGATTTTACCAGTGACAAGGGGCCACGTAACGCTTCCCCGCGCGCGGGTTAATTGGTATTGGCCATAGAGAAATACGCCTAGACCAACTACGCCAATAACAGTCCAAATAAACAGTAACGCCTTGCGCTGCATCCTTCCTTCGGCAAGTTTGTCCACCTCGTCCAATTCTGCATTCATCTGAAACGCCTAAGCCGTTAGTTTTCATGGCTAGTAAATAAAGGAGGCCCATTTTAAACGTGACCTCATCGAGGCTACGTTCGACCAGGTTACCAAATCTTAACACAAAGTGCTTGATTAGGCGGGTCGCTGGTTTCCAATCGGAGATCAAATTGGATAGACTAAAGGCTTGCGGCACTAAACAAAAAAGAGATTTCAAGGAAACTGTGCTGCCCCCCCTTGTTCCCTTTCTTGGCGATCCGATGCAGACACACGATATTATTATTTTCACCGTGGTTCTCACAACTGTCAGCCTAGCAGCTGCCCAATCCGTTCTGTTGAAGCTGTCGGACAAGGCCGAGGAAGTTCCGTTAGTAAATAAGATCATCGGCATACTTGGCGTAGGATCGGCCGGATTCACCCTCTTTTTATCTAAAGCATTTATGGGTAAACACGAAAGCACGATATTAATTTTGCTCGTTCTAGCTATCGCGTTAGTTACCTGGCTAATAGGTAGGATTAGAACTCCCCTAGCCCCACAACCAGAAATACTTTCCATCCCGGAGGCGGCCTGTAGTTCTCTCGTACCCAATCCCAAATTGGCATGGTGTGGCAATTGCAAAGCACACACTCTTCCAGGGGAAGTTACCGTAAGGAATACAAATGAGTACGGCAGAACGTATATGACTTACCAGCGTAAAGTCTGTGGCCATTGCAAAGGAAATATGCTGTGGAATATTCCTTCAGACATTCGCCAAAGCACTAATTGGACGCTCGGGTGTTCCGGTGTTATCGGCTTAACGACGATTTGCGGCCTAACTGCGGTTCTAGTCTATGAAAGTCAAACTGGAGCGATCATTGGCATCCTTGCAGCAATGCTCTTAGTTCCCGTACTAGCGTTTCTAGTGTGGATTCTTTATCTTCGATTGCAATGGTGCAAGTGGCTTCGACAGCAATCATGCGAACGATCTGTATATTCAAACAATGAAGCGCAGAATTAATTTTTAAATTAATCAGATTCCCAACACCGACCGCTAGGCAACGGAAATGAGGGGCTACTCGTGTGTAGTTCCCCTGCATCCCTTGTAGAGTTCAGAGAAACAGAGAGAGAAGATGGCTACGTAACGGTGCAGCAAAATAGCGAAACTGTTGTAAATACTTTGCCTGACGGCGTGAAGTCATTATTTGAAGGCGAGTTTTACAATCGGATCATTCATGACAACGATGCCCCAGATCCCAATAGGCAGGCCGAGGCAACAGGGCGTACAGCAGGGAATAACAGCAAGGATCAGCATCATCCAAACAACAGATTTGGACTCTAGCTTCATCATTTTTTTACAACCGTAAATAAAGAATAGATGAAACGGAATGGACAGTATGACACCGACTACGTTTCCTATAACCTCGACGGCTTTCTCTTGTTCGTCCGAATTTGCTCGCGTCAAATCTTCGAGGACTGCCACGTCGATTTCACCAGCAAAAAAGAAGAGAACACCAACACTAACTACGATGGAAATTATCGACAGGATCATCAGGATCATCGCAGGCGGTTTTACGAGCGCTTTAGCAGCTGAATCGTCCGATCCGTAAGCGTCGGGGGTTAGCGTTGGGTTCGTGCTTTCATAGGGATTTTCATAGGGTGGTATATCCATATTGCTTGTACGCTCAACTTCAGGATGGTATTGATAAACGGGCAGGTAAAATTATTATAGTAAATATAGCGTGAGCTATTGCAGCTATAGCTTCAGGGTTGGCCATGGTGCGATATCGTGGTGAACTATGCGGGGAGTGTTCTTGTCGTTTCATCTCAATTAGAGTTGCTTTGGGGAACGCTTTGTATCCTACCACGCCACAGCACCCAACTCCCCCCCCCTTACTCACGTGTTCGTGGTTCCTACGCTACCACCGGGCCGCCGGGCAAGCAACTACCGTTTCTGCAACACGCTTAAACGGTCAGCAAACCACTTCGCTTCCTCATTCAGACCTATAGCGTTAAACGTCTTAGCGATCCGCTGGTAACGCACCACCGGATCTTCCGGAAAGGACGCATACAACTTCCGCAGACAGACCGGACAGAAATGAAGCGGTCTGGAATCCAACTCCATAATATGATTGCTGCCGTTGACGACGCACTGATAATAGATACAGTGCCACATGCCAAACATATGTGCGGTTTCATGCAACAAAGTCTGAGCACTTCGCCGAAGCATGAGATTTTGCGCAGCCGTTGTGCCACGCAATTCTGGTTTATATCTGGCAAAACTATAAACACCAACTCGCTCTTTCAAACTGGCCTGACCAAATACAAAATTCCAATCCGGTTTTGGATAAAGATCTATCATTGTGACAGCTAACAGACAGTAACCATCTTGGGGCAACCGTGTCTTGAGTAACTGAAGGATATCGGAGGTCAGTGCCTGCCGCTGTTGTGTCTGCGCATGTATCCGGGTGGTAACACCAAGCGACTGGATGGGCAGTATTTTCAGAATCTTCGTTTTAAGCCCGTAAAAACATTCCATGCAGGATGCCAATTGGGTAAGTTCTGGCGCTGTTTCTTTATTAAATTCGCTCAAGGGCAACAGGTAAATGACATCCCGCTGAGCATCCGGACGATTAGGCGAGGTCGCCAAATATTGCTGAACCGTCTGTCCGGATTCCTTATGCGAGGCTAGCCAGTCTCCTGTCAAGGGTTGCGAAATAGGATGGAAGTGAGTGCGATCAGTAAACCATCGTTGAAGGTCAATTTGGACTCGGTCTAAATCCCCCAGAGCCGAATTTCTAGTCTTTTGACTGGGGGGGCTAAAATCAATCCTTATCGTCTCAAATGGACTTCTGGCGGGCTGGGAGATATAGCAGGTAAATGCGTATAAACCACTCGCAATGAACAACATCGCAACTATAATCTTTCGTTTTCCATTCATTTTTCCGCGCTACGAGCGATCGTAACGCCACGTGTTTTACAACGTCCAGTTTTCATTACAACACTCCTAAATCACCATCAATCCAAATAACGAACTAGATCGGCAACGCCTCATTAAAGCAATAGAGAACTCTACCATCCTACCCTCAAACCGGACAAATTCTCAAAGGCATTGCATAAATTAAGGTGTGTCAGCGGAAGGTGTAGTGAGGTCACGTAAATATCCTACGCACTTCTGTGCGCTCAAGAACATCTGGATTTGGGTGGTCAAGAGGAGTCAATCCCTCTTTGGCTAACATCTCTTCAATGTATCCCTCAGCCCCTTCGCGCAAATTCCCGAGGAATTGGGATACAAGGAAGTTGACCCCATAGTTAGGCTTGTCACATGTCCCTCCGCCTACATCCGACACATAGATATTGTAGCGATAGTTCTGGCTTAAGCGAGTTCGCACTTTATCCCCAGTTACTAATGCTTTGAAATAACCCAGCTGTTCACCATTGCTGGGACATAACATCGTAGCATCTGGTGTATATCGATTCTTTGCTTCCAAGAAAAGCGCGATAGGTTCACCAGCTGGGCAAGTTTTTAGCGATTAACTGGGGATATCGACGGTTATGCCCACAATTTGTGTGCCAAGACGACCATCCACCCCATAACTCGTCGTCGTCGGATTCATAGGACCTACCAATGGAAAAGAGTGGAGCTAGCGAGGTTATCGCTCGCGTGCCGGAATGACGGTGAAAAAGCCAATCATCATTTCTTCCCAAGTTTGGTCGCCCCAAGTAACCCATTTGCTTGGTTCTGGATTAGCTGGGTTCTCCTGTGAGTTATCAAAATGTGCTGTACACTCAATCACCGTACCTTTAGGGAGATAAACTGGTTCGGCAAACCGGTATTCATGTTGCCAGTTGAAATCGTAAAACGGCACGCTGAGGAGCGTCCGCTGCCTGCCATCGGGGAACTTCGCCAGGTATTTGAATTCTTTGCCACGTACATGCATATGAGGCATCATCGCGAGCAATTCGGAGTCAGAATTGATGGTCCGACTGGCGACTACTTTGTGCCGAGAGGATTCCGGTGGAATGCGAAACGCAAAATTAAGAGCGGCAACCTGACGAGCAACACGCATTGGAGGTTCTTTACAGAATTTTACAGCGAATTCACTTCGGTCAATCTCTTCCTTGCCGGTAGGTGTGTAATGCAATTGCCAAACCAGTTCATGTCCAGCTGGTAACCTAATACCTACGCCTTCAGGAAACATCGTTGGTTCCTCCCCCGGTGCAAATCCTCCGAGGCTTTCAAGGCGGCGAGTTTGATTGCGACTTTTTGGTCTGTGATAAACGATGATGTGGTGGACAGCTTTCCAGTTTCCTGGGCGAGCCTCGGCTGCCTGAATCCAGACATCTTCTTTGAAGTTTGTTGGGGTAACAAAGTACTGATATGCCACCGTGCCGCTTGCCTGAACTTTATAAGTGCGGGGCATTTTGAAGACGTGATCCGGTACTCCAATTTGCCAGCCGTTTATATATTCTGGAGTCGGCGGGATTTTGTCTTCTTCACCTTTAGGCATGCCGGCGTCGATCCATGAAGTCAGAAGGGTGATCTCCTTGGGACTCATATGGAGCGCGTTTTCAAATTTGCCAAATCGCGGATCAGCATTCCACGGTGGCATGCGCCGTGTAAGGACGGTCTCTTTAATCATTTGTGACCAGTTACGTGCATCATCGTACGTTAACAGCGAAAATGGTGCCGCAGTTTTGGGACGATGACAATTCTGACAACGCGTTTGGAATAGCTTTGCAATATGGCTCGCATACGTAACCTCATTTGATCCATCAATGTCATGTTTGCGAGTGATCAGGCAACCTTCGGTTTCCGTTACACTGACAGCAGGAGTTTCTCCGGCGATTAGTTGTTTCAGAGCTTCTTCCAGATCCGACCGACGAGCTTGTTCTCGTTTGAATCGGTACCCGATTCGGTCATCGATGCGACCAACGTAACGAATGTTACGGCGGCGATCAAGAATAAACGCCTCCGGTGTTCGCATGGCTCCAAAGATATCGAGCGATACCTGGTCTTTATCCATCAATACAAGCAATCGTAACTTGTATTCCAATGCGTGCTTTTTGATCTCTTCGGGGGAATCGGCCAGATTGGCATTAATGACGGCAAACTTTACGTTTTGTTTAGAATACTTTTGGCTCAACTCATTCAACTGGGGAATATAGCTGTTTCCGATGGGGCACTCAGTACCGAGAAACACGATAACAAGAAAATCCACTTCAGGAAAATCAGCCAAAGCGATTTCTTTGCCCGTGACCGATGGCAAGACAAAATTGGGGATTTGCCGGCCTATTAAATCCGCTCGCGACGTATCTTCAGCCTGCAAACCGCCCAGCGGAAGGCACGCAAGAATTGCCAGTGAAGCTATCATTGATTTCATGTTAGTGACTTTCGACGGATAGAGGATTGAAAAACAAGATCAGCAAATTGGATCATTCGACAATCGACCGCCTGGATTGATGGTCAATCTTCAATTCCACTCTGTCCCGTTCAGACCGGATTTTCATGTTTCATTATTACTTGTGATCATGATGAAAATGGCGGCTCCTGAAGACTGAAGCTATATCGTCATTAAACGCCACGTCCTTTCATGAATTTATACAAGTGTTGTACCGCTCGGTGCAAGACCTATGACGGGGGATATTTCGTCAAACGTGCCCTCTACGAAACCATATTGGACAAGCTTATCAAATCGCAACACGAAATGCTTGGTTAGGCGGCGGCTTGTATTAACCGTGCGCTTATAAAAAGGTCCGCTAGTTTCTAATCAGAGCACCACCCTGCTCATGCGTTGGCAGTTCCGTGACTACGGCTTCAAGAAACTCGGAGCGGTAACTCTGAGCCGCACTGTCGGCCCCATGATTGAATGGCACCGTGATTTTTTGGCCAAGACAGAAGAGCAACTGGTATGAGAATAAATGTAATTTTTAGGGATAATTGCGTGTTGTGTCTGCTAAAATAGGCGCACAGGAACTAGCCATAAATTTAGCAAATGTAATATTGAACATTCATTGGATTTCCACATGAACAACTCCATGCGAAAACTCGTCTGCTGCTTAACTGCGGTGGTTCTTCTCGTCACAACCTCCGGATTTTATTCTTATGTTGCCGGGCAAGAACCGAGAGTTGGATTAGAGGTCGGGAACCTGGCACCGGAGATCCAGGGAGAAGATCTCGATGGTGTGAAGTTCAAGCTGAGTGATTACCGTGGGAAAGTTGTAGTACTGGACTTCTGGGGCGATTGGTGACCCCCCTGCCGGGCCATGTACCCACACGAGCGGTCGCTCGTTGCAAAAATGAAAAATGAGCCTTTTGCCCTGATCGGTATCAACAGTGACAGGGACAAGGCCAAACTCAAACAACGAATGAAGGCAGAGAATATCACATGGCGCAGTTTTTGGAATGGTCCCCAGGGTACGAGTGGGCCGATTTCGAAAGCCTGGGGTGTACGTGGATGGCCGACGATTTATGTCCTGGATGACAAGGGTGTCATCCGGTATAAGAATGTCCGGGGTTCGGCGATTGACAAGGCAGTCGAAACCCTGGTTGCCAAGGTCGAGGGAGGTTCGCCCGGGTCCACACCGTCCGCTAAGCTGCACGAGTTCACCGACAGCACGGGCAAGTTCAAAATCAAGGCCCGATTCGTCGAGTTCAACGAAGGGAAAGCCGTCTTAGAAAAAGAAGATGGCGATGTTCTCAAAGTCGTAATGACCAAGCTCAGCAAGGAAGACCAGAAGTACATTCAGGAACTCTTGAGAAGCCGACTGCGGCTTCGACCCTAGGATGCAAGGGCTGATCCCACCTCCGGACCGCCGGGCAAGAACAATATCCAACGGCGGCGATGGCATGCAGCCCCCGCTTTCAGAGTAGCAAAGGTACAGAGGTCAAAGAGGACTAGGGAACTGATCCAACTCACGGATCAACCGAAACCCATCGTTGAGATTATGGCTACCAGCCTCGTTCCTACCGCGGAAAGCGGAACGTGCGTCACGCGCGGAACCACCCCACGACCCACCCCGTAAAACACGCAAAGAGCCCCGCGTTTGCCCCCTTGGGTCATTTTCGATCGACTGTTCGTAGTAATCCTCTCCATAATAATCGAGGCACCACTCCCAAACATTGCCGTGCATATCGTACAGCCCAAACGCGTTGGATTTTTTTAGTTTAACCTGGTGAGCGTACGGCTCACCTATATCAACGGTGTTTTCGCTGTACCAAGCGTAATCGCTAAGTTCATTTACATCGTTGCCAAAGTTCCAAGTTGTCCTAGTTCCTGCGCGGCAGGCGTACTCCCATTCCGCCTCGGTGGGTAAGCGATATATCTTACTTTCTTTCTCGCTAAGTTTTGCACAAAATGCCAAGGCATCGCCCCTGTTTACCCACGTCGCTGGGTAGTTAGCACCTTCTTTGACATTGCCTTTCCCCTTCCATGGTTCTGTGTCCATCAAGGCCTTCCACTGCCCTTGAGTCACTTCGGTCGTTTGCATATAGAATGTCCTACTGATCGTGACCTTGTGTTGTTGTTCATCAACTTGGCGGTTCTTCTCCGTTTTTGGCGAACCCATTATGAAGCTTCCAACAGGGATATTGTTAAAGGTCATGTGGAGAGTGTTAGTTATTGGATCGCCAGCGAGGATTGCAGCTTTTTCGGCAGCGACCTGCATCCGCAATCCATCGCTATTACTGGGGTCTATAGCAAGCGCTGCTTTCCAATCACCTTTAGCTAAGGCAGCGGTAACTACTGTGTCCCTCAATCGCAATCCCTCCCGATTATAAGGATCTAAATCTAGCGCTGTTTTCCAATCACCCTTAGCTAAGGCAGCGGTAACTGCAGCGGTTTTTGCCGCTGCAGCCTTCTCTGCTGCGACCTGCATCCGCAACGCATCGCTATTATTGGGGTCTATACCAAGCACTGCTTTCCAATCACCCTTAGCTAAGAAAAAAATAACTGCAGCGTCCTTTTCGGCTGCAGCCTTCATCCGCAATCCCGCACTATTATCGGGGTCTAAGATAAGCACTGCTTTCCAATCACCCTCATCTAATGCAGCAGTAACTGCAGCAGCCTTTTCCGCAGCAGCCTTCATCCGCAATCCCGCACTATTGTCGGGTTCTAAGGTAAGCACTGCATCCCAATCCCCTTTAGCTAAGGCAGCAGTAACTGCAGCTGCCTTTTCGGCAGCAGCCTGCATCTGCTTTCCCTTGCTATGATTTGGATCTAAAGCAAGTACTTGTTTCCAGTCCCCCTTAGCCAAGGCAGCAGCAATTGCAGCGGCCTTTTCGGCAGCGGCCTGCATCCGCAATCCATCGCTGTTGTTGGGGTCTATCTCTAATACCGCTTCCCAGTCCCGATTTGCAATCGCAGTTTTAACGGCCTTTGCGTCATTAATATTTTTTATGACCGCGCCTATGATTAAAACCACTACGACACACGCCGCTGCAATTCCAAGTCCGGCTAACTGCTTGTTACGAATAAATACGGATTCTTTATCCTTAGCTTTCTCAAGCATTTGTTGAATCTGGGGATCCTGAATACCAGCGTTCGCAATCCCGCTTAGATACAGATTAATACTTTTAATCGCAATTCGATATTTTTTATTGGACAAGGCTACTGGCACAGTACTTAACACGCCCTGACGATGCATCGACAACTGATGTGCCTGTTGAATAAGGCTTGTCGTAGTGACCGTCCGATTTTCCGGTGCAATCGTGTCGAGTATCTGCACTACCTCAGTAAATTGCAACTGCTGCATATGCTGCTGTGCCTGCGAGATAATTTGTTGATTGCGGGCATCAATCTGTGCTTCGCGAGCGATAAGGTCCTGTCTTAACGTCACGAAGTCGCTCTGATCAGCCTTCAGAGTTAAACACTCCTCAACAACAGGCAATAGATCCTTAAGTTGATCATTACTCACAGCCGTTGTGATTCTGTCACGCAGGTGATTTAACCGATTAAGTGAATCACTTGCTTTGGTTTTTAGCTCCAA
>JABHUV010000029.1 GCA_018658605.1 Planctomycetaceae bacterium
AGTACCCCCTAAAGGATTCGAACCTCTGTTTCTGATCGGAGGGACCAGCGTCCTGGGCCGCTAGACGAAAGGGGCTAAAGCGGATTTTTTAGTTTTGTCTGCTCTTGCTAAATTGTCAAGGTGATACGCAAACCCGTTATTTGGTATCATATACCCCATCATGGCTAAGAAATCGAACCAAGGTCCGACAAACCATCTCTTTCAACTACTCGCGAACCCGAGCACGTTGCCGCGTACCGGACTCTGCGTAATTGTTGGTAACGATTACTTCCTGCAACGCCTTGCATTGAAAACAGTCCAAGCACAATTTGCCAATGAACTAGACGATCAACATGATGATATACGTTGGTTCGATGAAAATGCAATTTGGGTCGACGTTATGGATGAAGTCTCTACCGTCACACTATTCGGCGGCGATGGTCCGCGAATAGCCGGAGTTAACGATGCCGACAAGTTCGTCAAAGAATATCGACCTAAACTTGAAAAATATATCGAACGTGAATCGCATGCGGGATTATTGATACTCGAAGCGAAATCGTTCCCCGGTAATACAAACCTCGCCAAAAAAGTAAATGCACTCGGCGGTGTTATTGATTGCCGCACTCCAACTGGACCGCCCGTTCGCCAAAACGAACGCCCACTCTACGACCTCACTATCAACTGGATCGTCAATTGGGCACAACAGCAATATCAATTCACAATCAGCAACGATATTGCTGCTCTACTACTTGACCTGTCGCAATTCAGTATCGGCCTACTCAACATGAACTGTGTCAAACTCGCGCTGTTCCTGCAACCCGGTGATAAACCTACCGCTGAACAAATCCAAGAATATGTGGGTGGGTGGAAATCGCAATCAACTTTTCATATGACCGACGTCGCCGCTGAGGGAAAAGCTGTTTCCGCACTGCTCGAATTACAACACTTGCGTGCCGACGGTGAAGCTGTGCAAAAAATATTCGGTGGTGTTTCCTGGTCACTCAGGCGTTATGTAACCATCACTCGTATTGCCGAACAACTCGAACGTAAAGGCACGCCTATCCTGCAAGCATTGCAACAAGCCACTCGAGAAGTTCTCGGTAATAGTTTCCACTTCCAAGGGCAAAAAACAATCGACCATCTCTGCCAACTTCGACGACAACGTAGCGGGCAACTACTTAAATGGCTACTCGAAGCCGACCTCGATATGAAGAATCAATTCTCAAAATCGGGACTCCCACTGGAAAAACTGATGCTCTACCTTGATGAATCCTATCGGACAGGCTTTCAAGCACAGTCGACGACCGCGGCCAACTAAGGAACTTGGCTCATGAGTAAATCGCAACACTTTGATTGCCTTGTGCTAGGTACTGGTGGAGTCGGCAGCGCAACGCTGTACCACTTGGCCAAACAAGGAAAACGAGTGGCCGGTATCGATCGTTTTGGCGTCGCACATGATCGCGGCAGTTCGCATGGCCAAACTAGAATCATCCGTCAAAGTTACTTCGAACACCCTAGTTACGTACCGTTAGTGCAGCGAGCGTTTGAACTATGGGAAGAACTTCAAGCGGAACATGGACGCGACCTTTATTACCAAACAGGAATCCTGCAAGCTGGGCCTAGCGGCGGTCAGTTGATTCAAGGTGTGTTAGCCAGCAGCGAAGAGCATGACTTAGCAATCGACCATATGGATGTCAGCGAGGCGCGGATGCGTTGGCCCCAGTTTGCATTTGATGATGACATGGAAGTGATTTTCGAACAGCGCGCCGGGTTCCTGTTGGTCGAGCATGCGATCTCCGCTTATATCGAAAAAGCACAATGGGCTGGTGCGGAATTATTCGTCGGGCACACCATTTCGGAAATTAAAACGGGCGGAACTTGCTTAGAAGTGATAACGGATCAGGGCACCTTTACTGCCGACTCGGTCGTGGTTACCGCTGGCGCTTGGGCCGCTGATCTACTACCAGAATTGAAAGATCATCTGCGAATTCTAAAAAAGCCACTGCACTGGTATGCCGCCGATGTAGATTTGTATTCCAACCGAGTTGGGTGTCCGGTGTTTTTCTTCGAATCTGAAACCGGAGATTACTATGGATTCCCGAGTGTTGATGAACGCGGATTGAAACTGGCACGTCACAGCGGTGGTGTTGAGATAACCAACCCGCTGCAATTGGACCGTTCATTAGATGCGGAAGAGCGGGCTTGTGTGGCGGGTTTTCTACGAAAACATTTACCTCGGGTTAGTGACCAAGCGACGGATCATACCGTGTGCATGTACACGGTAACCTCTGATTCCCATTTTATTATCGATCGGGCGGAGGCAGATGAGCGTATCGTCTATACCGCTGGGTTATCGGGACACGGTTTTAAGTTTGCGTCCGCACTAGGGGAATTGCTGGCTAAAATGACACGCGGTGAATTACATGGGTATGATTTGACGCAGTTTTCTGCCCGACCACGTATAGAGTCTGCAAATGAATGACCAATGGGCTGCGAATGGGCGGGAACGGTTTTCGTGATAGAACTGTGTTACCTATTGCACCGGTTCGGCAGCGATTGCGGAAACGGTGTTGCCGGCTTGGTCGGTTGCGTCAACCTTGATATACCACGTGCCTGAAGTGTTAGGGTCAAGTCGCCAGCGATAGAAACCAGCATTAGGTACGGCCGCAGAGATTTCTTGCCAAGGTCCCTGCTGTGACTGACTGCATTGTAGGCGAATAGGTCTATCTGCAAAATTGTCGTCAGTCGCTTCCCACTTAATTAATATTTCGGGGAAACCGGATTCCACGGTCCGCTCAATATCACCCAGACGCAACTGTGGTTTCACGCGATCAATTCTTATCCATATATCAGCAACCGTATCGGCAGTCGGTCGGTTCTTACCACTGTCCTCGGGTGTGGTGATGATCGTGATAAACCCGATCGTGCCATCGCGTTGTATCTCGACATCTAGTGGGCTCTGGCCATCGTTATCAATGCCCCACAGCCCCCAAGTTTTTCCGCCGTCCTCCGTTGCCCATAGCTGAACTTGCGTGGTTTTTGTGTTTACATTGGAAAGTGTGTAATCAAGTTTGAATCGCGTACGGTTAGTTTGATGCACTGTAGCCTCTGCTGCTGGAGCGTGCAAAATTGGTTTGGCAGTAGTGACCACTGCGTTGGGCAGCGGAGGAGTGGGGCTTGTTGGATTGTTGGCGACTGTCGGCGGTGTGGGCTGATTATCGGCTGGCCAATTGATAGCGTCTTGGTGGGACGCTGCACGCGTGTAGGGATTTCGTAGCGGCTCGTAAGATTGCGGACGCTGCTGTGAACTGGGAGGGAAATAGATCCGTCGCTCGGCGATCGCCAAATTCCCCGCACCATCTAACACTTTGATGCGGACCAGTGCCATGCGTGTTGCTTTCATTGGCTGCCAACGTCCCACCAGATCTATCGATTTTCCTAATGCGATAGTAGGGCGCTCCAACAATGGAAACGATTGCCAAGGTGAGTTTGTCGCGGGTTGAATTTCTACTGCGACTTGTTTGGCTATCAGTGTAGCGTCTCTGATTTTGCACTCCAGTGTGATTTCGCCGGCAGGCGTAAGGTTGGTTCGGAGCTCTATAGTTGGCTGCTGAGTATCGACCAATACACGCATTTGAGGTCGTAGATTTGCAGGTACCGTTGTTGATTGTTGAATACGTGATGAAAACCAATACTCGCCGTCACGCTGGGCCCTAAACGAAAAAGCCTCTTCTCCCGATCCTTGAATCGCTACTTTTTGCCAGCTGTTACCCAAGTTTTTCGAAACGAACAAAACAATTTTGTCAGTCGATTGCGGGAGTGTATATGGGATCGAGAACTGTGGGGTACGAGTTGTATACAGTTTGGGGGGGGCTGTTTGTTCTGCAGTGTCAACGGCCGGTTGAGCGGGCAGGCAAGTGGTAAAGGGCGCAGCATAAAGCAGGATAGCTGCTAATAGTAGATGTTTAGTTGTTAAATACGACACAGTTCGTTTTCCTAGTGCGCACGATGAACCCTACCTAGTGTTATCGGAGGTTTGAGCCGCTAATCTATACGAAAACAAACGGCTATTGTTAGCCCGCGCGAGTATCTTTTACGATTTGCACGTATTGTCGTGCTAATGCTTCAATCGATGCGAAATCGCGCTTGTCGACTGCGTCTTGTGAGACGAGCGCTCCGCCGACACCCAAGGCAACCGCACCTGCACGCAGGAAATTTGCCGCTGTGTTTAGATCCACTCCGCCGGTGGGCATGAAACGACATTGGGGCAATGGACCACGTAACGCCTTCAGATGCGCTGGGCCACCAATATCCGCGGGGAATACTTTGAGGATGTCGGCGCCTGCTTCCCAAGCCGTGACTGCTTCAGTTGGAGTGAAGATGCCGGGCGTTACGACCGTATCATATCGACGACACAGTTTGATAACGTCGACGTCTGTCGACGGTGATACGATAAACTCCGCTCCCGCAAGGATTGCTGCGCGGGCTGTTTCCGTATCTAAAACGGTGCCAGCACCTAGCAGAACCTTATCGCCGATCCGACGTTTGACTTCTTTGATGACGTCGATCGCATTCGGAACGGTGAATGTCACTTCCATTACATCAACGCCACCGGCAAGTAGTGCTTCCGCTACGTCAGCTAGCAGTTCCCCGGAGTCAGCACGAATTACTGCGACAATACCATTGTCCATCATTCTCGTTAGATTATCGTGGGCACTCATGGTTAGTTTCTCGAAAGGGTGTCAAGGCAGGATTGGTGGTGGGGGTTATGCGCTTTTCTTAACAGGTCTGTTGGTGTCGAAGATAGGCTTCGTACCAGAAACGACTTCTTGGTCAATTGTATATGCGCCAGTCCCTTTTCGATCGGGTAGCTCATACATAATATCCAGCATCACTTCTTCTGTAATGGACCGCAAGCCACGAGCACCAGTCCCTTTGTCGATTGCTCGGCGAGCGATCGCACCGATAGCATCATCTGTGAATTTAAGTTCACAATCTTCCATCTTGAAAAGACTTTCGTATTGACGCAACAAAGCGTTTTTGGGTTCAGTCAATACTCGCTTTAATCCATCTTCATCAAGTGGTGACAATGACGTGACAACGGGTAAACGTCCAATTAACTCGGGGATGAGACCAAATTCAAGAATATCATCGGATCTTACTTGCAACAATAACTCAGCCATATCGGCTTCTTCGCGATATCCAACTTGTTGACCAAATCCTAGTGTTTGATTGCCAAGTCGTTTACGGACTATGTTATCAACACCGACAAATGTTCCGCCACAGATGAATAGAATGTTGGACGTATCAATTGGAATGTACTGTTGCTCGGGGTGCTTACGTCCACCTTGGGGTGGTACGTTGCAGACCGTGCCTTCGAGCATCTTAAGTAATGCCTGTTGTACACCTTCACCAGAGACGTCACGAGTGATTGATACGTTCTGTGACGTCTTGCCGATTTTATCGAGTTCGTCTATGTAGATGATGCCACGTTGAGCCGATTCGACATCAAAGTCTGCAGCATGCAACAGTTTCAGCAATAGATTTTCGACGTCTTCGCCAACATAACCAGATTCGGTTAGTGTCGTAGCATCGCCAATTGCAAATGGTACGTTGAGCACTCGTGCCAGTGTGCGGGCAAGCAATGTTTTACCGGATCCAGTTGGGCCAACCATGAGGATGTTCGATTTTTCGATTTCGACTTCCTCGTCAGACCATTCGTGGTTCAATCGCTTGTAGTGATTGTGTACGGCAACCGCAAGCACTTTTTTAGCTTGTTCTTGACCAATCACATATTCATCCATTAGGCCCGATATTTCTCGAGGTGAAGGAATGTCGGTGATCATGTGGTCATCGCTAGACTTGCGGCGGTTCTCCGAATCGATGATCGATGAACATAGCTCGACACATTCGCTACAGATATAGACATCGCCAGGTCCTTCAACTAGTGGACCGACGTCACGATAGCTTTTGCGACAGAATGAACAGAACGCGTTTTTCTTGGAATGAGATCCAACTTTGTGGTCTCCTTCGTCTTTACCGGATGACATGACGACTCCTTGTGCACTTACATGATTCGATCCAAAGCGAATGTTTTGGTGATCGCAAGTGCGGGGGCTTAAGGTGTACGCCCGTAATCTATGCTGTTTAGCAGAAGCTTACCGAGAGTACTTGTGGTCAACTACCATCCATGACTTATTGACGCGTATCTATTATATATACATTATGCATTGCAGTGCTGATCTTCCC
>JABHUV010000361.1 GCA_018658605.1 Planctomycetaceae bacterium
GTAGTCCAGTTTTTCGCCAAGAGTAACCTGCATAACAACACTGTGAGTGTAGCCATTTTCAGTATCACTGATGTCACCGAAAGTCGTTACATAGTTAACCGAAAGATTGTCACCAATTGATTTTCCAAGACCAAGAATACCGTTGCTTCCATGACTTTGGAAACCAGTATCCCAACCTGAAGAATAACCGAAAGACAGATCTACACCAGCTTCAGTAGTCTTGCTAGCGAGCATACCGGTATGAGTAAATGGCTCACTGTTGTTCATCGTCTTAGCGTGACTATAGAAGAAGTTTCCTGGAGCTTGAACTACTTCGTAACCAACGTTTGTGTAAAACTTACCAACCATGACGGTCCAATCACCAACGTGACCTTCAACATACAATTGAGGCATAGCCCAACCAAAACCGTTACCGGAATCAGAACTATCAGTGTCCCATCCAGTTGTTTGGCCAAAGGCACTGGTGTTGGGAGCGTCTGCACCGTACATCAAGTCAAAGTGGTATCCAAGTCCAAGGCCTTCAGCATCGGCATCAGAAGCTTTGTCAAATGCGAACCAAACCTGGTGAACCGTACCTTTCTTCGGATTAGTATTAAACAATCCTGTGCTACGATCATGGTAACCAAATTGAGCCCAACCATTAATTTCTAGTCCTTCACCATCACGATTGAAGAGACTCCAAGCTTCACCATCAGATGGCGATGCTGCAGTATCATCGTTAAGCGTATATGTGATTGGGCTGAAAACAGGCTGTTGCAATTCTTCAGCGGTTATTGATCCGCCAAAAATTGAGACTGCAAAAGCTGCGAGCAATAATATTTGTTTGCGTTTCATTTCCTACACTCCTCCGTAAAATTTTTTAGGTAAGGAAAAGTTCCCAGTGAATAAGGTGACCCTTAATCTTGCCCTCTATATTTGGAAAGGACACTAGCTCGCTTTTCCTACAACAAATTGTCTAAACACATTTTTGTTGCTTGCGCTAAACACTTTGCGCATATAATCCGTCACAAAGTCCAATTCGGAACGAATTACTGCATTTATTCATTGCAAACATAGAAGTTCGAACCATATTTTCACAAGGAATTGACTTTTTCGTTAATCTATCCTGATTGCAACACTCGAACCGATATAGCGCTTTAAAATTTGTCGAATATACCAATTATTCCGTTTACCAATTCTCGCTGGATCTGCTGGTTCTTGGTTGTTTATAAGTAATTAAATTCATGCAAACTTTCCTCCAAGCCACAGAAGTCACCCTTTTGGGATGATGGTTAAAAATAGATCCCCTCCCTTTTACAACCACCTAATAACCGATAAATTGATAATCAGCATCCACGGCCTCTCCTTTTATTCGAGCATCTGCGCTAACAATACGGCAACGCGTGTTATGTTGAACAATCAAAAAACGTAGCCTAAAAATTCATCTATCACACCATCTCTTAGACCCTGAACCGAGGACACCCAATCCAATGGGAATCTTTAAACGATTCAAAAAGTCCAACACGACAACCTCACCAAGTGAAAACGGAGACAATGCGGAGCAGGCACAGTATTCGAACACGACACCTGAAGATGACAGCGAAAATAGCGGTGATAAATCTACTTCCGCTGAACTCAGTGAATTCGTTCCTGACGCAACCTCCACGGAGAAACAAGATTCCGATCAAAGCAACCTGTGGCAACGCTTACAAAGTGGCCTTAAAAAAACTCGCGATGTGCTCAAAACAGACATCCGTGACTTATTCAAAACCGAAGGCCAACTTGTCGATGATGAATTCCTGAAAAGGCTCTTCGCCATCCTCGTCAAAACAGACATGGGAGGTGGTCCAGCGGAACAAATCAAATCTCGCATTGAATCGCAATTCCAAGGACGTGTCATCAAATTTGAAGATGTCCTAAAAATCATCCGTGGCGAATTAACCGAGCTATTGACTCAACCCACTCAACCTGTCCGATTTGCTCAATCAGGTCCCTCTATCATTTTAGTCGTAGGCGTCAATGGCTCCGGCAAAACTACATCGATCGCAAAATTAGCTCACCACTTTCAAACGGAAGGGAAAAGCGTTTTACTTGGTGCCGCGGATACATTTCGAGCAGCAGCTGTACAGCAGCTAACGATCTGGGCTGAACGACTCGGTGTCGATATCGTCAAAGGCGACCAAGGGGGTGATCCAGCAGCAGTAGCACATCGCTCGGTTACACAAGCAATCGAAAACAATGTTGATATTTGCATTATCGACACAGCTGGTCGCTTGCAAACTCAAACGAACTTAATGAAACAATTAGAAAAAATATTCCGTGTCATACAAAATCAGATCCCGGCAGCACCTCACGAAGTGTTTCTAGTCCTCGACGCAACGGCTGGGCAAAATGGCATAAGCCAAGCTCGCGGATTTTCCGAAGCGGCTAACTGCACAGGTATCATCCTCTCCAAACTTGACGGTACTGCCAAAGGGGGTGTCATCATTCCCATCCGCCAAGAATTTTCCATCCCCGTGCTATTCGTCGGCCAGGGCGAACAACCCGAAGATTTGGCCATCTTTAAAGTCGATGAATTTGTCGCAGGCCTGTTTGATGAAGTTTGATAAAACTTAGAGAATCAAGGGTTTCAAAGAATATTTAGGATCGCCCTTGTAGTACCTTATCAAGTACACCATTAACAAATGACGGCGAATCTTCTGTACCAAATCGTTTGGCCAACTCTATCGCTTCATCAATCACAACTTGACCCGGCGTTGAGGTTTGCGTCAGTTCGAATGTCGCCAAACGAATTACATTTCGATCCGTCGGTGCCATGCGAGCAATTGTCCAGTTTTCTGCACAACCCAAGATTACCTCATCTAACTCGTCGCGGTGACTCCTGACGCCGAGTACCAATTCTATCGCAAATTCTGACAAACCAGCGGGCTCGGTAGTCAAATGCCTTTGAATGTACTCTGCAGGAGATTCTGTCATCCGTTCTGGATTTAAGTCGCATTCATATAACAACTGAATTGCAATTTCTCGCGCTAAGCGCCGCCCGCTCCAGGGTTGCGTATTATCATCTTCTATCACTTCGTCGCTCACATGAATACCTTTAATTAGATGGTCACCTATTACGTTCTTCGAACTTTTTTTTTGGAGGGGGAAATTCAGTCAGACAATTCAGAAGAAATCATTTGCATGACATTTACCATTTCAATAGCAGCTTCAGCTGCTTCCATCCCTTTGTTACCTACGTTGCCGCCAGCTCGGTGAATTGCCTGTTCCATCGTTTCACACGTCAATAAGCCAAACGATATTGGCAATTCGTACTGCAAGGATAACTTTCCGAGGCTACTGGCAACTTGGCTATTTATATATTGGTCGTGAGTTGTTTCACCTCGGATAACCGCTCCTAAGCAAATCATTGCGTCAACTTTCTGACAACGAGCAAATCTCGCCGCAACAACGGATAATTCCCACGCTCCCGGTACCCAGACAACTCGGATATTATCATCAGCAACTCCGGCCGCTTGCAATGAGTTTAATGCACCGTCGAGTAATCGTTGTGTAATGGAATTGTGGTATCGAGAAACAACAATGGCATATCGACCAACTGTACTCCCCAGTTTTCCATCAAATGTTATCGGCATAACTGTCTCTCTTTTTTATGATTTCGATGATTAGTACTATTCGTAATGAGACGCACTAAGCCTCTGGATTCACGCTCATTAGGAATTCAGCATTGGACTTTGTTTCGCTTACCTTCTTAACGAGCATTTCAATCGCATCAACTTCATTCTGATCCGCTAAAACACGTCGTGTCATGGCAATGCGTCTATATTCCTCTGGATCCAATAGATTTTCTTCACGTCGAGTCCCGCTGGCATTAATATCAATCGCTGGGAAAATCCGCCGTTCCACAATGCGACGATCTAATACGATCTCTAAATTACCTGTCCCTTTGAATTCCTCATAGATGACTTCATCCATTTTACTACCAGTATCAATTAAGGCCGTTGCGAGAATCGTTAAGGAACCTCCCTCTTCGACTTTGCGAGCTGAACCAAAAAACTTCTTTGGTTTCTGCAGTGCGTTTGCATCGAGTCCGCCAGATAATATTTTGCCACTTGGTTCACACTCGGTATTCCATACTCGGGCCAAGCGAGTAATCGAGTCCATGAAAATTACGACGTCCATACCGCATTAAACCATCCGTTTTGCTTTTTAAATCACCATTTCAGAAACATGAACATGCCGAGCAGGTGATTCATCAAAAGTCGAACTTATCACTTCGCAATTGGGACCACGAACTTCACGTTCCATGTCTGTCACTTCTTCCGGTCGCTCGTCGATCAACAACATGATCACATACGTTTTGGGGTAGTTCTTCAGTACTGCGCGTGCCATCTGTTGCAACAGAATCGTCTTACCCGCTCGCGGCGGACTGACAATCAACCCGCGTTGCCCAAAGCCAATTGGAGTAACCATGTCGACGATTCGAGTACAAACTTCGGTAAAATCATGCTCCATCACAATCCGTTGCTGCGGATGCAATGGCGTTAAATCATCAAAATGGACTCGAGCAATATTTTCACTCGGATCAACTCGATTAACCGTTTCAACTCGCAGCAATGCAAAATACCGTTCATTTTCCTTCGGTGGACGGATTTGCCCCGCTACCAAAACACCCGTTCTTAAATTGAAACGGCGGATTTGGCTGGGTGAAACGTAAATATCGTCCGGACAAGACAAATAGTGATAATCTGGGCTACGTAAAAATCCAAAACCATCGGGAAGAATCTCGAGAGTCCCTTCCCCATACATGATCCCGCTGGTTTTGACTAAATTCTTTAAGATGCGAAAGATTAGATCCTGTCGTTTAACGCCAGCAACATCACCGAGATCAGCCACTTCTGCGGTCTCTAACAACTCTGGCATGCTCATTTTTTGCAGTTCAATTAACCGCGTCTGCTTGCTAGGATCGGTGACCAATTGATCGCCAACTTTTTCGCCTTTGTCTAGCTCGCGGCTGATTTGCTCAGCGAGCGACAGTGTATCCGGACTCGACCGATTGTTAATAAATTCCCCATCAGTATCTTGAAACTGCTCCGTACTACGCGCATCGACGCCTTTCGCAACACTTACCTCATGTTCATCCACGTAAGAATCATCAATATTGGAATTTTGTTTTTCTGACATTTTATTAATTCGCCGATGGGATTAGCTCTGCCCATATTGTCTGTAATTGTTTTAGTGTGTTTTCTCTTGTCCCCGAATTGTTGAGGATGAGATCAGATCGACGTCGCTTTTCTTGTAACTCGAGTTGAGATGCTTGACGTTGAATTATTTCTTCGTCAGCCCACCCACGCTCTCGACAACGTTGCCATCGAACAGACTCACTACAATCCACAAAAATTACTTTGTCACAACACTGATCCCACTCTGCTTCAAACAACAACGCTGCATCAACAACAATCGAGGCCGAATTCCCAGCGATATGGGACGTCTCGATAAACTTCTCTAATGCGAGTTGAATTCTTGGATGTGAAATCGATTGCAAAAACCGGAGTTCCGTCTTCGCTTTGTCATCACATCCAAAAACAACACTAGCGACTGCCTGCCGATCCACCTCACCGTTGGATCCAAAAATTTGGTTTCCCCATCGTTGACGCAACAATTCCTTGATATTGTCTTCACGTAATACGTCATGCCCCGCCCGATCTGCATCGAATACTTGTGCACCCAAATCTTTCAACAAACCTGCAACAAAACTCTTGCCAGACCCAATACCGCCACTAAGGCCTACAACAATGGTTCGTTTTTGTGTGGACATAGGACTGTCTAGCACCAACTCTTAGTTGGACACGGTTAACAGGGGATATCAATGTCAGCGCATTGCAACGTCGCTGTTACAAAACTGCATTGAAAAGGAAATGCGAAATATTTTTATCGGAGGGGGAATACTCGCCGGAAACACAATCACAGCGGAATGTGTGGTGCGACCATTGAGAGAAAAGGAATATGGAGGATAGTACCAAAATAATAACCAATTCGAATACTACGGTCACCATTATAGACGCACCACTGATATTAAACCAGACACTATTTATTACAAATATTTATCATTCTTTTGCCCAGTTCGTGGTTTTTATTTACATTGAGCCCAATTATCACCAACACAAATATCAACCTTCAGCGGCACAGATAATATCACCGCAGACATCATCTCCTCACGTACCATAGCCGTTAGGCGTTCGACCTCCTCCGCCGCTACCTCAAACACTAACTCATCATGAATCTGCAGCAACAGTCGGGCTTGAAACTCTTCCGTTTTCAGACGTTCAAGCACAGCTATCATGGCCACTTTGATAATATCTGCCGCCGATCCTTGAATCACCGTATTAATCGCTATCCGTTCCGCTAGATTCCTCTGACGCTTGTCTTTCAATGATTCAGGGTCTCGAACTTCAGTCACGTTACGATGCCTTCCCAAAATCGTACTCACTCGACGATCACGATGGGCTGCTCGCAGAGTATCCAACATAAACGCTTCGACGCCTGGGTACTGACGAAAATACGAATCGATAAATTCAGCCGCTTCGCTATTTTCAATCCCCAATGCTTTTGCCAAACCAAATGCCGATTGCCCATAAATCACCCCAAAGTTCACCGCCTTTGCTCCCCTCCGCATCTCTATAGTAACTTCATCAACTGGCACATCATAAACCTCGGCAGCCACATTGGAATGTATATCTTCATCATCAATAAATGCTTGCTGCAATGTTTCATCTTGGGAAAAATGCGCTAACACTCGCAATTCAACTTGCGAATAGTCTGCCGCCAATAACTTCCATCCCTCTTCACTCGGAATAAATGCTGAGCGAATCTCACGGCCTTCTGCGGTCCGTATCGGAATATTTTGCAAGTTCGGATCCGTCGAACTCAACCGCCCTGTCGCTGCGACATCTTGCTTAAACGCCGAATGCACTTTTCCAGTGATTGTATTTAACAACTCTGGCAAAGCATCAACATAAGTTCGTTTTAATTTAGTGACTTGTCGATATTCTAAAATCAATGGTGGTAAATCACTGACTCCCATCCGAGTCAGTTCGTTCAAAACACCAGCGTCAGTGCTCATTCCCGTTTTCGTCTTCTTGATAACCGGCAACCCCATGTCCTCAAATAACACCTTGCTCAACTGTTTAGGCGAATCAATATTGAATTCTTGCTCAGCCGCTGCAAAAATTTCGCTCGTGAGTTCTTCAATCCGAGCGGCAAATCGCACACTCATCGTTTTCAACAACTCGACGTTGACACAAATGCCATTATATTCCAATTCTGCTAACACTTCGATCAAAGGCATTTCAACTTCTTGAAACAGCGTTAACAATTCCTTTTCCTCCAACTGCTGCACTAACGTCTCATATAATCGCAACGGAATATCTGCATCTTCCGCTGCATAATAGGCCACTTTTTCTAACGGGACTTGATCCAGCGTAACTTGCTTCTTCCCTTTGCCGGCCAACGTCTCATAACTGACTGGTTTGTGTTGCAGATAACACTCTGATAAAAAATCTAAGCTGTGATTACGCTGATCTGGCTCTACCAAATAATGGGCAACCATTGTATCGACGAATAATCCAGCCAGTTGGATACCGTGATTCCGTAATACAACCATGTCATATTTTAAATTCTGACCAACCTTACGAATCGCAGGATCTTCCAATACACCACACATCAATTCGCGTACCGCCTCGCCATCCAACTGCACATCTCCATCCATACTGCGGACAGGAACATAGTACGCTTTGCCAACTTCCCAAGCGAACGAATAGCCGACTAAATCCGCACTGCGAGAATCCAAACCCGTCGTTTCCGTGTCGATACTCAGAACGTGCTCACTGGTAATTTCTCCTAATACGTTTTCCAGTTGTCCCAAGGACGTGATAGTCACGTATTCAACTTCCCAAACCGCTGCGGTTGGTTTAGTTTGAGCGGATAACAAGCGTTCGCGCAAAGTGCGAAATCCAAATTCATCACACAATGTTTCAACTTGCTCTGCATCAACATCACTGACGACTGCCGAAGGCCATTCGAATTCAATCGGAACGTTGCGGTCTAATCGCACTAGCTTGCGACTCAACATCGCGTCCTCGCGACCATTCATTAAGTTCTCACGGCGATTCTTCGCCTTAACCGTTTCCGCATTATCCAGCACACCTTCTAACGTGCCAAATTCTTGTAACAAAGTGGTGGCCGTCTTAGGGCCAATTTGATTGACGCCGGGAACATTATCGACACTATCACCAACCAATGACTGAAAATCGACCACTTGATCAGGCCGGACTCCCCATACTTCATGCAAATCCTCTGCATCAAAATAACTGTCTTTGCGAATGTTGTACATCTGTACATTGTCACTCAACAACTGCCGACAATCTTTGTCGCTCGTAACTAGAAAGCATTTGTTACCACGCGCATCCGATTGTTCAGCGAGCGTTGCCATGATGTCGTCCGCTTCAAAGCCAACTAATTCTAAACACCTAATCCCCATTGCTTCAAGCATGCGTTTGATCGGTGGTATTTGAGCCCGTAAATCGTCCGGCATCGGATCGCGGTTCTCTTTGTACGCTGGGTACAACTCGTGTCGAAAAACATCTCCGGGAGCATCGAATACCGCAATGATATGCGTCGGCGTTTTTCGCTGCAGCAAGTCAGCAATGTCGCGCACAAATCCAAAAATGGCATTTACAGGCTGCCCTGCCGGACCTGTCATTGGTGGCATAGCAAAAAACACTTGATATATCAATGAAAACGAATCAATGACATATACAACTTCATCTTCCGCGATGTCACTCGCAGCAGGCCCCAGCGGCTCGACTTTTTGTGCTTCGCTAGTTTCAGTGACGTCATCGGGTTTAGTGACTTTTGTAACTGCAGCACTATCCCCATCATCAGCGGACTCCCCAGACGCCGCACAAGTGTCATCCATATCCGAAAATAATTGTTGTTGTTGTTTTTCTGCTCCATCCATGACTTTTCCCGCTTTGCTTTTAAATGCTTGTTGAGGCCAAACCACACCGACACCCAACACTTCTTCGATCTCTTCGGACACGTGCTCGCAAAAGTATTTTTGTCTTCGCTGCAACAAAAACTGCTCATTTTGCACTGTTTAGCTGATTTCACTAACCATAAAGTACCAAAACCTGCCCTCCGAAGAAGGTAACTATCGTAACGATTAGGTAAAAGATAGGGTCTAATACCCAGAAACGCACACCGATACTGGTATAAAGTCGATACAAAAGAAGCATCATAATTGTTTTGATGCTCGTATCGACAATCATTGTTCGGATTTAACCGATTTCAAAGGTAATCGAAATCGCTATCCTTTATAGTAGATATTAACAATACACAGCAAATGAGTGCGACGTTTGAATAAACACCAGACAATTCACACTCCTTATTTTTCACACTTTAAATCTTAGTGGTTCTCCTTTAGAGAACACAGAATAGGTTCACGATGGCCAAGCGAAAAAGTCAAAACAACGGCGAAAATACAATTCTCACCATCGCATTTATCCTCTCCGTCTTAACCTCCCTTGGGTTATTGATTGCGGTCGGAATGATGTTCCAATCGCTCGAAACCAAGGAACAGGCCAAGGTTGTCGCCGACAATGCTAAGAATAACGCTGAGAAAATTACGGTAAGCGCAGAATACGTTAATCTAATCGCTCGTCACGTAATCGATTCCTCCGTCTCCGAAGCTGAAATCGACGCCTATGCCGAAACACACGGTCCGAACATTCAGCCAAATCAAAAACAAAGGGGTGAAGCAATATTACAGAAATACGCTAACTTTCAAAAATCCTATCCTGGTCTAGCTGCCGATGCCGCATCGTTGAATTATGAAAAAGTCCCTGAACTGTTAACGGCACGGAATAAAACGCTACTCGGTGAAAAGAAACAGCTTGAAACCCAAATTGCGTCTCTTACCAGTCAACTCAACGTCGTCACGACAGCTCAACACGATAACACAACCAAGCAGCTGACCAATTCGAGCACAGCCGTCGCATCCGCCCAAAAGGATCTAGCTGACTTTCGAACCGACCGTCAGACAACGGCTGCTGCTTACGATACTGCCATCAAAAAACATAGTGATGCGTTATCTGCCAAGGATCAACAAATCGCTAATAAGGACACCGAAATCCAGAGTACCGCTCAGCGACTGAGTAACCAAGAAGAAAAGAACCTTGTCGCCCAACTCAAAGCACGGCCCAAAAGCGAACGTTTTGAAATACCCGATGGAAAAATCACTTCCGTCAACGAAGCTTCCGGAATCGTCTGGATTAATATCGGCAGTCGTGATCGACTCAAACCCTTAACCAACTTCAGCGTCTACCCCGCCACACAACTTGGAGTGATGCGAGGACCTGGAGACATCAAAGCCAAAATCGAAGTCATTAAAATCCTCGACGGACAATTCGCACAATGCCGCATCACCGAAGACAGCATTAATGATCCCATTTTGATCGGCGACCAAATCTACTCGCCTCTATGGCAACGAGGGATTCAAGTTCACTTTGCGTTAATTGGTTTCTTTGATATCGATGGTGACGGCAAAAGTGATCGTGATAAAGTCAAAAATATAATTCGTTCCGCAGGTGGAATTATAGATGCTGAATTGTCTATCGAAAACACAACCGATTCAGAAAAAACAAACCTGATTCGCACAGGTAACGTTACCGTCGATACTCAATATCTGGTTCGGGGTTCAGTAGATGCAATCATCAACATCGACCGCACAACCTATAACCGCTTTGAGGAAAAAGCAAAGGATTACAATGTTGAATCCATCACTGTTAATTCACTATTGAATTACGCTGGATACAAAAACACACGCGACGCAATGGGTCTAAGTCGAGGATTCGATAACGGCGACCCTAAAACACTGGTGAAACCGGTTTTGAAAGAGGCAGACCAAAGAAACCAACTGCGTAAGCCACCAACACGCGGTACCGACGGTGCTTTCTAGAGCACATGTAACAGGTGTAATTGGTACATAACAGCGATACATTAATCTCGCGTGGACTGCTGCAATTTCAACGGCATACCGTTATAATCGCCTGTAACTAGTCGTCACCCATTTTACTACGATGGGAAGCGATTGCTGCAGCCAATTTTCGGAGAGTTATTTAATGTCGATACCTATGAATTCACAACAGGTTCTTGATCGCGAATACTTGGAGATCCGTGGAAAAATTCTCGAAGTCGCTGCGTCGCTTGACCGCCTAGAACGCGCTGCTGGCGATGTGGCCCAAGACCCGCGGATGGCCTTAATGCACCAAGGACTACAGATCGCACTTCAATCCAACGACGCTCAAGGTGATTCAAGGGCTAAACAAATTCAACTGCTGTTTTCACGCGAGTATGCTGATTCTTGGCGACAAGAATTTGAACTATAGACCATAGATTTTAATTCATCTGTTGCAATACATTCTTTGTTTATCACAAAATAGAAAAGACATCGTTATGGATTACTTCGATCCCCACATACATATGGTTTCACGGACCACCGACGATTACGAAACGCTTGCAAAAATGGGATGCGTTGGTATGAGTGAGCCAGCGTTTTGGGCTGGGTTTGACCGTGGAAGCGTAGATAGCTTTCGCGATTATTTTCATCAACTAACAGATTTTGAACCGCAACGAGCGGCTCAATACGGAATCCAACACTTCACTTGGCTATGCATCAATGCCAAAGAAGCCGAAAACATTGAACTCTCTCGTGAAGTGATCGCGATGATCCCAGAGTTCCTCGACCGCCCCAATGTATTGGGCATCGGCGAAATTGGCTTGAACAAGAACACCAAGAATGAATCCACTATTTTCCTTGAGCATATGGAATTGGCGATTCAGTACAACCAACAAATACTCATTCATACACCACACCTTGAGGACAAGTACCAAGGTACGCGGATGATCCTCGACATGCTCACTTCCGACTCACGCATCGACCCAACACGAGTCTTGGTCGACCATGTAGAAGAACATACTGCTGCTGAAGTACTCGATCGTGGGTTTTGGGCCGGTATGTCACTCTATCCCATCACAAAATGCACTCCACAACGAGCAGTCGATATCATTGAGATCTGTGGAGGTGAACGACTTTTGGTCAACTCGGCTGGCGACTGGGGACCTTCCAAACCGACCGCTGTTCCAGACCTCATCTTAGAAATGCGACGCCGAGAACATCCCGAAGAATTGATTCGAAAAATTGTCTATGACAATCCTATTGAGTTTTTTAGTCAAAGCAAAAATTTCAATTTCCAACCGCGCGATTAGCGGGTCATGCTAATCTTCTCGGCAAACCTCAGCGATCAACATTTCAGCGAGATCCAGGTCCGACCAACTTCGACCTTGTAAAAGATCCGGATTGTTAGAAACAATAACGCTCTGTTGATCCTTGTCCGCTGTAGCAACTCCGTGCGACCCACAAATCAATGTGGCATCGAGTGGTGTGCTGCGAGTTGCCCTGTCAAAATACAATTCGACAGGGTCAAAACCCGGTTTGCGATGGATATCAACGGTCCGTGCAAATGCAGGACAAGCGTCATCTTGTAACCACCAGTAATAAGCTTGCCAACTATTGGAAGTTGAAATCAACATTAGCTCGCCACTACGCTCATGTGCTAATCCTCGTTCCGCTTGCTTCTCGACTGTCAATACTTCCGCAATCCCATCAACGGACTCAAATAATTGCTGAACACGCTGAATCACCGCAGGATCCGCATCCTTAATAAAGACATGCGAGAACTGGTGATCGACCAGTGCCCACGCTGAGCTATTCAAATCCAGATGTTCACCATCATCTTCAACTCGGACTTGCAACAATCCAGCATCACGCAGCACCCGATTTGGATACGTTACGTGGTTAACTTCGCTAATCACATACTCGCTAGCAAAGACCCAAGTAACATCCGCCGGATCCAACACTGCCTGCACACCATCAGCTAAAATTTGAATTACTCCGTCCAGTTCCTTGACCGCAGCCAAGGCCTCAGCACTATTGGGTCCTTGTTTTTGAGCCGCGTAATCGAGGTGCGGTAAATACAAAAACGAAAAACGGGGTTGGTTCTTACTTATCGCTTGCACCGCGCTGCGAATAATCCACTCTGTCGACTGAATGTTTGACAGCGGGCCCCAGAAGTGCTTCAACGGAAAATGCCCCAGGCTTTCAAGCAATTCACCATAGAGATGCGTCGGCTTGGTATAGCACCACAGAGATTCGGATCCATCCGGATTGTGCACCGGCGCTGGCATACAAATCCAATCCGCGCCGCAGCCTTTGCTCAACATGGGAAACCAAACGGCCGAAGTTAAATCCGGGGATATCGCATGCAGCCGATCCCAAATCTGAGGTGCTTGGATCTTATCGTTCCAAGCCGTCCACATCTCAACTTTTTGCTCTTCGCGCCAAAAAAATCCATTGGCAATCACACCGTGTTCCGACGGAGTTTTCCCAGTTAACATTGTTGCTTGCGCGGGCCAAGTTACGGCTGGAAATGTCGAGATTAAAGGTTGCTGCTCACCAGCAGCCGTTAAAGCCGACAACGCTGGCATTTGTGACAAATCGGATTGTCTCAATCCGGGAATACTGCAATACACAACGTGTCGCATCGATTAACTCCTATCCATTGGCCTTTAGTTTGGGGCCATCAAGTGGTACGAATCCATTTTGATATAGTCAACATCGGTAACAATAATGCAATTGTCAATACCGCCATACTAGAGTGGCTCACAATAGCCACCACACACGCATCCAAAAAAATCAACGACCGTAAACAGTGGATGACCCCAACTTGCACTCGTTCTGGCCGTGGGTCGAAAATCGCGGCAACCGCTCGGTAGAGAATTAATATTGCCAGAACACCAAACAGTAACCCAACACTATCGGGCTTCAATTGCAAACGACCACTTTGAGCAAGGTCCGTTGGGAAACTAGACAGACAGACAAACCCTAGAGCCATGACCGCAACACCGAAACTCAAGAGCCAGCGGTTACTCATGCGAGCCTCCGTTCGTGCAAACCACGTTAAACCTGCTACAAAAACTCCGATCCCACCGGCGATGAGTAGATGATGTTTTTCGAACCCACAAAATATTGCCTGATTGCTATCGACATAACTCATTCCTAACAACACGTTTAACGTGCGGCACATCCCCATCATCAGCGGAGCGAGTGGTGTCTTTTTGAGCACTCGGTTGTATAACAAAACCGAAACTGCAATGGCACAGCCGAGCAAACATCCGGTCAGGCCTGCCGTACTGGCAAACAGGATTCCAGCAAGCATTAAACCCGCTCCGAATCGAGCGCCTACTCTTAATGGAATTACTCCCGCAGCCAACGGCCGAGTGGATCGCTGCGCTTTATCTTGTTCAATGTCAAATACATCGTTAAGTACCATGCCGGAGCTATACAAACAAAACGTTGCTGCGAGCAACCCGACCAACGGCCGCGCGTCTTGAGTACTCAAGGTCAAGATGTCTGCATCGCTCCGTATAACGAGATACCCCATCAATATATTGGCAAACGCCGTGAACACGTTACCGATTCGCATCAGTTGCATCCAAGGGTGTAATGTGAAACCGCCGCTCGTCTGAGCTGAGTTAGAGGCTATCGGCGAGAGAGATTCAGATGTTTTTTCAGACCTGTCATTACTATTCATGAACTAGCACTCCGATAACTCCGCAGCGCTCGCTTAAATATGCGGCGACTCACAAACAGGCTGCCGATACTGGCACATAGCGCAAACGCAGCAAGTTGCCAATTCGCAGCCGTCATGCCGTCCAAAGGCCTCGCTAGGAATCTAGCAGGAATATTGACAACTAATAAAACCGGAATGAAAAACGTAAAGGCAATCCATAATCCCATACCCCATCCGGTTTTATAAATTTCCATCGGGTAGCGCGAGAAATTGGTTAAGTAAAACCAAAAATTGTAGAGCGTCTGGTTTCGTCCGAACCAAACACTTGTGGCAGCCAAACTGATCATCACGCTGTACATAATCGACACGCCACAGCCCAAATAAAGTGGATATAGAAACAACACCGGCCACGCTAATACAAGTGGATCATCCGCCACAACCATCAACTGATACAGACTATAACTCATCAAACCAATTCCCATCATGCACGTTGAGAGACTCGACCAGTCGACTCTAGGAAACGAAATCACAAATTGAGTATCAATAGGTTTGAGCAGTGCAAAGTCAAAATTACCGGTGCGTATTAGCTCACTAAATTCTTGCGCATTGGGCATGAAGAACGTTTGGATGATGCTGTTAATAATCCAAGTTGTTGACAAGAACACAAAGAACTGATATTTCCCCCAACCGGAGGATCCGACACCAATATTTTCAGTAAACTGAAAAACGATCAAGTAAAATCCAATATTCATAATCGTCCACGACATCGTGGAAATGCTCTGCAAGATGAAATTTGTACGAAAAGACATGTCACGAATTAGACTGTTACGCGCAAATGTTAGAAACACTTTGCCATACGAGGGACGAAAAGTTGATTGGTGTTGCCGCACTACGTTAACCTCCGAATCCGCTGTAGCGGCGAATGCCACGTTGGAACATGATACGTGCTAGTACAATAAACACGAGGAGCCAACACGCTTCAATTGCTAAACTTGTCCATAATTCTGGCCCTTGTATTTTACCGAGGAAGATAGCCGCAGGCGTGTAGGCCAAATATTGAAAAGGGAGCACGTTCACGATCTCGTGTGCCCAACCGGGTAAGAGATCTAATGGGAACATGTGACCAGATAAAAAGAAGCTGAGTAAATTGTATATAAAGACCAACGAACTCACTTCGAGAAACCAAAAAGCAACCAAGCCTAAACTTGCCTCGATATAAAACCCGAGCAAAAATCCCATAAACAGTGATAAACAAAATGCGATGAGCACTGGCGCATCAGGCCAACCATTAAAAAAATCTCGACAGAGAAAAAACACAAATGCAAAAGGGACAACGGCAATCGTATAGTAGGCTGCCTTATGGGCGACGCGACTGAGCAACATAAACCCCAGCATGTCGAGTGGTTGAATCAAGAATTTTTTGATTTCACCATTGCGGACTTGCAGCGCGATACCGCCACACAATCCCGGCATGCTCGAAAAAGCCCGGCTTACCATCGTTAACATGTAATAGGCGATTACCGTGTTGCGTGTGTAGCTAGCGATCTCTGTTTTTCCAGAAGCTTCAAAGATCGCCGTCCAGAGAAATATCTGTGTAATGATCGGCAAAAAACGCATCAGCGTCCCTAGCGCAAAATCCCCTCGATAAACGAACCGTTCTTCCATTGCGATTCTTAGAATAACCCACCATGTCTTCAGTCGTGCTCGCAGCGGTATTCTATTATCCTGGACGGTGGTAGTAGTCATAGTCCCTGCCCGTCGCCGATGGATTCAAATTTATCGTCGTCGATTTGATGCACTCGCCCCGCTGTTACTTCCGAGAACACAGCAGCAATAACGTCCTCTAGTGGTGGATCTTCGACAACAACATCGTCAACTTGATAGCCGTCCAAGATCGAAGACAACATGCGAGACACAACATCTCGAGCAACCGTTAACTTAATGCGAGGTGTTTCAACATCGGTCACATCCCCGAATTCTTTCAAAGTAGCCAGTAACGAATCATCAATGGCGTCACGAAATTGCAATGTTATCAATTTGCGTTGATCGGCGCCTTCAATAATCCCATCTAAGGAACCATCGTACTTGATCAATCCGTCAGCGATGATTACCACTCGCTTACAGAGGGCGGCGACATCTTTCATGTAGTGGCTAGTAAGCAATATCGTGATTTTACGTTTCTGTTGATAGTATTTTAGGAACTGCTGAATATTATGTTGGGCGACGACGTCCAAACCAATGGTCGGCTCATCTAGGAACAACACCTCTGGGCTGTGTAGCAGAGCTGCCGTTAACTCCATTTTCATCCGCTCCCCCAGTGACAATTCGCGAACTGGTTGCTGTAACAAATCTCTCAAATCTAATAAGTCCGTCAATTCATCCAGCGTGTTCTGAAAAACGTCCGCTTCAATCCGATATATCTGTTGATGCAGCCGAAACGATTCTTGCGCTGGCAAATCCCACCACAACTGATTCTTATTTCCCATCACCAAGGCGAATCGACGTCGATATTCGTTCTCGCGTTGCCAGGGAATATGCCCCATTACCGTCGCTGTTCCGGACGTGGGATGGATGACGCCTGATAATAATTTCAGAGTTGTCGTTTTACCAGCTCCATTGGGTCCCAGAAACGCAACAAACTCTCCTTGTTCGATTTGCAGGTCAATGCCCTGTACTGCTTTGACTTGCTTGTATTCGCGTTTGAACAACCCCCGCAGAGAGGACCTGAGGCCTTCCTTCTTCTGATATACCTGATAGGTTTTTTCGAGACCTTTGATTTCAATAATCGACATGTTGGAATTATAGATGCCTCTGCAAAGTCAAGACAGTACTACAACAGCATTGTATTATCCTTATTTATAAGAAGTTCCTATAAGTTTGCTCAACAAACTTTTGGCATCTTTCATCAATTCAACCCGCTGCGTAAAATGCAGACTCGATCAACAACGATCTCAAACATGGAGAATGCGTTTTGACAACTGCAGTACGAATCGGACTAGGACACGATACACATCGAGTTGACTCGGGCGGCAATATGCTCTTAGGAGGAGTCCAAATTGAATGTGACCATCATTTGATTGGTCATAGCGATGCTGATGTGCTATTGCATGCAATTACTGATGCTATTTTAGGAGCCAGTGCATTAGGCGATATCGGCCAATTATTTCCTGATACAGATGCCGAAAATAAAAATCGATGCTCCCAAGAGATGCTAAGGATTGCTTATGCACATATACAGGCAGCTGGTTGGAAAATCAACAATCTAGACTGTGTTATTCTTGCCACAATTCCTAAAATCAGCCCGCACCGCGAGGCGATAATCAACAATATAGCGCAATTACTGGAAATCAACTCTACACAAGTGTTTGTCAAAGGAAAGACCGGCGAACAAGTTGGTCCCGGGGGTCGCGGCGAAGCAGTCGTTGCCCAATGCGTTGTTCTGCTGCAAAAACAGTAATAACAAAACTACAACAACGGCAACTAAACCGACTGGGCTGGCTGAATGATACGCGTTTACAACACTCTTACAAAAACCAAAGAAGATTTTGAACCACTGCAAATAGGGAAAGTGGGAATCTACCTCTGTGGCCCAACGGTTTATGCGCAAAGCCATATTGGACATATGGTCGGTCCAGTCATCTTCGATTCTATAAAAAGATATTTAAAGTATTCAGGCTATGAAGTCACCTGGGTTGTGAATATTACGGACGTGGACGACAAGCTGATTGTCAAGAGTCGCGAACAGGGCATTTCCATGGAGCAACTTGCGACAGAAATGACCGCTGACTATTTAACGAACTTGGAATCGTTGGGGGTCGACCAAATCGATGTGATGCCTCGCGCAACGGAGCACATGCAACACATCATTGCTTTCATTGAAAAATTGGTCGACCAAGGATTCGCCTATGATGTGGACGGTGACGTTTTCTTTGAAGTCGAAAAAGATAAGAACTATGGAAATCTAAGCAATCGCACGCTCGATAGCACACAGGGTGAGGGCGGCGAAGCGGCAGCACGTAAGCGATCAGCCAACGACTTTGCTTTATGGAAATCCGCCAAACCGGAAGAACCAAGTTGGCACAGTCCCTGGGGAGACGGTAGACCAGGTTGGCACATCGAATGTTCTGCAATGAGCCGCGAAATACTTGGAGAAGAATTTGACATCCATGGTGGTGGGTTAGATCTCGTTTTCCCCCATCATGAAAATGAACTGGCTCAAAGCGCCTGCTGCCACGGAAAACCTATGGTTAAGTATTGGATGCACAATGGGTTGATGCGGGCCGGTGGGGATGATGGAAAAGTGGGGGGGCGAGCGGAACAAGACGGCGAGCACGACGAACAAGCAACTGTCGAAACAAAAATCAGTCGTTCGCGAGGTGCGGGAGGATTGGCGGATTTAATTAACCGGCAAGGCGGACAACGTATTCGATTTTTTCTGTTGAAATCCCATTACCGCAGCACGATTGTTTTCAGTGAAACTGGGATTGAAGAAACGGGGAAAGCACTGACTGCGTTCGAGCGATTGTTCGAGAGGTTTCAAAGGGTTAGCGGTAAATCATTTTTTGAGCTGCCGATTGCAGGCAATAAGTCCACTGGTGATTTTGATGCGGGAGAATGTGAGTTTTTGTTGCAGATACAAAAACATCGCGCTCAGTATCTGGCCAAGATGGATGATGACTTTAACACCGGTGGCGCCATTAGCGATCTGTTTGATCTCATCCGCAGCATCAATCGATTTATTGATCAAGCATCACTCGAATCGGCGGAAAACGACGATGCAACAAATGGTGCCCACTTGCAACAAGCGATGCTAACGATGCGTGAACTCACAGCGCTGTTAGGTATTTTCATGAGCGAACAGACGGAGGATGAAACGATGAGTGAAGATCAAGGACTGACCGAGCAACTAATGCAATTGATGTTAGCTCTGCGTGAAGAAGCTAGGGCTAATAAAGATTTTACGACCGCTGACCGTATCCGTGACGGACTTCTGCAAGTGGGTATTACCATCGAAGACCGTGCCGACGGCGCGCAATGGCACAAATAGCTCTACGGAGGAGTAATCTCCCGTGGATAAATCATCTGCTAAAAGTCAAGCAGCGACTACCGTGTCTGTTGATAGACAGCATTTAACAAAGTCTCGACGTCTTTGAATTTTTCACCAGACTCAACGGCAGCGTCAATCAAGCGTCTGGCATCAGTATCACTATGGCCAAGGCTACGCAGAACTTCACACGTTTGATCTACCAAGTCCGACTCCACATCCATTGCCGCTGCCTGATCACGACTAACCAGCAATGCAAACTTCGCCATCTTTCGCCGCAACTTGGCAATGATCCTCTCTGCAGTGGCGGGCCCGACTCCAGGCAACGTCGATAAACCTTTCACATCTTGGTTTTCGATCATCAGTGCCACTTCACGTACAGGCCGCACCATACTACGCAGTGCTTTCTTAACGCCGACACCATCCACACTACAGAACAATTCAAAGAACTCCAACTCGACCTTACTTAAAAATCCGACCATGCGAGGGTTCATGCGGCCTTGTGGGTTTCCTTCAAAATACAAAATGGTATGTAAGCTGAGGTCTTCGCCAACTAACGACTGTACGTTGTGACGAACAAAATCAGGTACAAGAACCTCAAAATGAAAGGGACCATTTTCCATAATGATCGAACTGTCAAACACTTCCACCAAATGACCCGTTACGTATTTAATCACGACAATCCGCCCTTCTCTACACTTTCAAGTTGTTGTTCATAATTTTATGAATGTTAGCTATCAAACATTCTAATACGACCGACCAATAAACGCGTGGCACAACGCTGTTGCTAAAGCGTCGGCTACATCCGGAGGTTCGGGAACTTCCGTCAACTGAAATTCGCGACAAATCGCCAATTGCATTTGACTCTTGGACGCTCGGCCATTTCCGGTGAGTACTTTTTTAATTTGAGTCGCTGCATAATCTTTAATCGTAATTTCTCGCTGTTGGGCCGCTAAGCACAAAACACCTCGAGCGTGCGCCATAATAATCGCCGTCCGTGGTCGTTGATAATGTGAATATAGTTGCTCAATGGCCATTTCATCTGGTTTCAGCGATTCAAGAACTTCAACCAATCCTTGATACAA
>JABHUV010000028.1 GCA_018658605.1 Planctomycetaceae bacterium
ACGGTTATTTCTTCCGTCGTACCCTGCTGTAAACCCCACGGGTAGAGGTGGGTGACAATTGGCGCTGCGGCTTGCGTCGCACTAGAAACAATTCCAATGGCCGTTAAACACGTTGCCATGACAATTGTTGCGCGATTCACTAACCAACTTATATAAGTTAACCGTGCCATCATTTAGTCCTTAATTATAAATTCAGGAGTGTTCATCAAAGCCCAGAGGATCGTTTCCGCTGCTTGCCGACGAGTCATTCCCTCTTGGGTAAAAATCTCCTGGCAGATCCCAAGCTCTTCGTCTGTCGGCCGCCGACTGTATGCCAACAAATATATTTGGGCAACAATCTCATCACTCGTCAATTCTTTTCGATCCGTTAACGCTGCCAGCCTTCCATTGTCACTAATGATATTTGCATGGATTTGAGGAGCGTTCATCATGTGTAATGCCTGTGTCACCGTCGATTCCGTCGTCCGTTCACAAGGTGGGTCTTGGTTCGGGTCTGGGCGACCAAAGGTATCTAAAAACAAACTACTTACACGATGTGTCCAAATTTGATTGGATCGAGAACCCACAGGCATTGCGGCAAATTTATTTGGGATTTGAGTAATGTCGGCCACCGCATCAAGCAACACTTCGGCTCGCAAACGCTGCCGATAGTGCCGCGAATAATTCTGAGTATCAGCGATGTTTCTCTCGGTAGCTGTCGAGCTAAGTTCATAAACATGTGATTTTGCAATTACTGCAATCAGCTTTTTGATATCGTAGTCATGATCTGAAAAATATTTCCCTAGACTCTTAAGCAACGGTTCATTTGACGCGGGATTGGTCGCGCGCAGGTCATCAACTGGTTCAAATAAGCCACGGCCCATGAGATCTGCCCAAATCCGGTTCACCATGACGCCGGCGAAGAATTCATTGTCTTTGGTAACCATCCAATCGACTAATTTGTGACGGAGTGTGTAATCATCCAGCATATCTTCTGCTGAAAGATTGTTTTCACCAAACAGCGGGCGGGGGCTTAGCACTTCATTGGTGCGCGGGTGTTTAACACTTCCAGATTTTGCACCCAAAACCACTTCTTCACTTCCGGAAATTGGCGGTGACAAACCCGTGCCTTTTCGTCCAACCCGTGAAAAATAAGCCGCAAACGAATAGAAATCTTCCTGACTCCAACGCTCAAATGGGTGGTGATGGCACTTTGCGCAGTCCAAGCGAATTCCGAGAAATAATTGGCTAATCAGAGTTGCAATTTCATCCGGCGATCGCCGATCACGAAACAATGTAGCGGCGCCATTTCGATAGGTACTTCCCTCAGCGGCAACTAACCCTCGTACGAATTCATCATATGGCCGGTTTTCACGAAACGCTTGCCGTATCCAATTGTCGTAATTCAAAACCGCTTTAATGCCAACTCGATATGGATTCGGACGCAAGAGGTCAACCCACTTATTTGCCCAATGATCTACGTATTCGGGTTGCTTTAATAGCCAATCAACAAGGTTCGCACGTTTAGATTCATCTTGGTTCGCGATGAATTGCTCTGTTTCAGATGGAGTAGGAAGACGCCCGATCAAATCAATAAACACACGACGCACATATGTTTGATCCGCTGCTGTCTCCGATAAAGTAATTCCCAGTAATTGCAATTTATCATAGACCAACGGATCAATAAAATTATTACGCTGTAGTTCACTGTAATATTTCGGTTCCACATGACCGAGTAGCGGTATTAAGACGCGACAAGTGGCAAACGTTCCCATGAATCGCACCATGATGGTTGACTCCCCGGGGATTGGCCCAGCAGTAATCCTGCCTTGTTCGTTCACCTCCACAATCGTATTTTCATTCGACTGAAATGCCGATTGCCCCGTTACGTCATATCGGCTTCCGTCAGAGTACTCAGCCATGACCACCAACTGCTGTTGCTCGCTTGGTTTCATACTCCGCTGCTGTGGAAATACCTCCACACTAACAAGCGTTGGCTCATTTTCGATCGTAAAAGGTGTACCATTGTTAATCCATCTTAAGAGCGTGGCGTAATCATCACTGTCGCTCGGCAAACGCACTCCACCACCGTGCGGAACTTCGCCGGACCCTTTGCGAAGCACGAGGCTCTCAATCGGCGAAGCCGGGAAGACTCGGCGTCCCCGAGCTTCACGCGTTAATGCATCAAAATCGAATTGAGAATCAAATCCTAACAATGACAATTGAAATCCATTTTGACCACGAGCTTTACCGTGACAAGCGCCGGTACTGCATCCGCGAGCCGCTAAAATTGGCTGAACATGCAAATTAAATGAAACTGGAGCGTGTTGTGTAGCGTCTGTTACAGTTACTGGAATCAAAACCGTCTGTTTAGCGAAGCGTATGCGAAGTTCGGTACTGCCATTGCCCACCGTCGAAACCACTCCATTGGATGAAACAGCAATGATGTTCGGCTTCTCCGCTCGAAAATTTACTTCAGCGGTAACCTCACGAACATCAGCCCCGCTGCGTTCTAATACAATTAACCGTTGTTCCCCAGATTGATACCGCAAATCGATCGATTTAGGAAATACTTCAATCTCGGCATATACGTTAGAGGCAATTAATAGTATTGCCAGGGGCAACGCCCAACGGCCATTGTGATCAATGTACATGATCTACTTTCTTGCTGGGGAAGGAAAAGTCGGTGGGAATATAGGAGAGTTAGATATTACGAACAATCTGTTTATTATCGCAACCGTTACGACCTTTCTCAATATCAGCAGGAGAAAATTTCCGGTTTCTTGGATCACACGAAATGCTTGATGCAACAATTTTTTGATTATGTTTGGCGAGTGCGACACGACAAAACCCCTTGATTCGATCTGGTTCGAATCAAGGGGTTAATGTACGTAATGCTTTTAGTTTAACCGAATAAATTACTCGGTGTCGTCATCCTTAACCACGGTTGGTTCTGCTTCCACAGCATTTTGCTGTTCTGGAGCAGGCTCTGGCGCAGGCTCTGGTTCCGGTGTAGGTTCCTGGGCTTGAGCGACAGCAAGTACCAACTCTTTATCGATTTTAACAACGAGTGCTTTTACTTCCTTCGCCACCGCGGCGTGATTGTCAGCGGCAAGTCGCTTACCAAGCTCAACGACCTTCTTCGCAAGCATGTCCCCAGTTGCCGTTGATAACTCGACAATGAGTTTTGCGTTAGCATCTGCTTGAGTTTTGTTAGTCGCAGCTAGTTCTTCATTTGCTTTTTTATAGGCAGCCACAAAGCGTTTTCGAAGCTGTTGATTGGCCTTCGTCAACTTTTGTTGAAACTCACCATTACTACTACTTAATTCTTCTTTGAATTTGTTAGCATTGGCTACCATTTTCCCTTGGAACACGGTATGCTCCGCTACCATTTTCTTCTGGAACGCGGCATGCTCCGCCGCCATTTTTCCCTGGAATGCATTGTTACCAGCTGCTAGTTTTTTTGCGTGATCCACTGCTTGGTTTTGCAGTTTCTTACTTTCTTGCGCAACTTGCGTTTGCAGAGCAGTTCGAATTTCATTAGCTGCAACGGCAACATCTTTATCTAGCTTCGTTCCAAGCTCGCCATAGAGCTCGGTTTTAAGCTCCTGCTTAAGCTCTTCGCGACGATATGCTTTTGCTTTGCGAAACAAAAGAGGTTGTTTAAATAATGGTTCACCTGACTCACGAGCCATTGCGTTTTCTGCTGATGGCAAAGCAAGTACAGTTATAATAAGTAACCCGAGTAATATCTTCTTCATTTTACCTACCTCCAACAAATTGTGTCTCTTATAGAATCGGCAACAATCACCCAGAGTCTATATATTGTTCGCTTTAAAACGACAGATTTTACCTTGTTTATTTATTTTACCACGTAGCGTGATTTTATGTAAATAGAATTTTGATAATTAGCGGCTAAACTGACAGTGTTTAAAGTCACGTCAAATCATAATTCGTATTCCATGCAGGCAGAATAATCGTTACCATTGCACCTCGATTTGAAGACTAGCTGACCCTTTTGCATAAGTAAGATATCTATTGTGAAATACTTTATTACGACATTTCTCGCATTGTCGAGTACTTTTTGTTTTGCCCAAGATACATCAACCCCGGCAAGTTTATTTCCTCAATCCAATACTGCCCAATCCCCAATCCTCATCGCTGAACCAGAAGTTGTCCTGCAGGAAGCAACAAGTGTGATCATCGGCGAAGAAGAACCGCTGCTTGAAACCACCAGCAGTGCGAATGGTAGAGACACTGCTTCTGGCAACGACCCGGACAGCACAAACAATACAAAGAAAATCAATTTGGATGACGCTTTTAACAAACATCCTAAAAATCTGGACCGCCCCGGATTATTACGTGGAATAAACTTAGACTTATACGAGCGCGACATAAAATTATTCAGTGGCTTCCGGCTAGGCAACACTGACCAAGTTGGTCGTTGGGTACGGCTTGACTACTTAATTTCTTGGCGTCGAGGCACACGTATTCCCGCCTTAGCCACAACTAGTTCTGCAGGGACTTCACTTGAAGACGCTGGCGTATTAGGACTTTCCACAACGTCATCCTTGCTTGGCACGAATAAACTTAATGACGGTACTCAACCCGGAGGCCGCATTGATTTCGGTCGCTGGATTCCTGGTACTGAAACCGCCATTGGAGCTCGTTTCTATGGTTTAACTGACGCCGGAGCACGGTTGACGTTCACCGATGCAATTGTCACTCGCCCTTTTTTCAATGTTGATGCTGGCGAACAACAATCGCTGCCCGTGAACTACCCCAGCAGTGAATCAGGTATTTTAACGGTCGACTCCGCATCCGAGATGTTTGGATCAGACGTCTATATCATGCGCCCCTGGAAATCTACAGGCACGGCAAGAATCAACTTTTTGACAGGATACCAATTCAGTCGATTTAGCGAGAGCATCTCCATTCACAGTATTTCCACTAATCTCGATGGTCGCAACGGAATTCCAATAGGAACTCAATTAGAAGTTCGAGATGCATTTCGCACGAGCAACGAATTTCATGGTTGGCTAGTCGGTCTGACGACGGAAATCGACGGTGGTAACTACACTCTATCATTCTTAGCTAAAGTTGGGATTGGCGGAGTCACACACCGCATTAGCACGTCAGGATCGACCACGATCACCGATCCGGGCGGTGGAACGAGTATCACTGACGGTCTGCTTGTCGCCGCATCAAACCAAGGCACATTTGAGCAATCTCGATTCACTACCATTCCTGAATTCAGCGCTCGTTATACACGTCACCTGAACGACGCTTTGGATTTTTCGGTCGGATATTCGCTCATATACTGGGGCCACGCAGTACAACCTGGTAATCAGATCGACCTAAACGTCGATTCAACGGGTAACTCGGGGCAACCGGCCATGCCCTTCAAAATCGACCACTACTGGGCCCAGTCGCTCAGCATGGGCATCACGCTACGGTATTAGCGGCCACAGCAAGCAACGTTGTGCGAAAGCGAATGCCTTATCATCAGCAACGCCTACCTTAATGCAGACGGATCCTAATTTGCGGTCTGACGTTAGGCAAAGAATATTGGTCTAGAACCAACTCGACAGCGCCAAATCATGGGCTGTAACCGTCTCAGCTGGCTGTGCACTTTGAGCTGCGGCAATCGTATCAATTATGTCCTGTACGGCCGTCACAGCCGCCTCAGCCAACTCCGCTTCTGCTTCTGGTTCCGCCGCTATGGCATCAGTGATCATCGATCGCAATAGCGTATAGCTCGCCGGGTCTGCCAAGTCATTTGTTGTCACATTAATCCTAGAAACTTCTTGGTTCTGAGCATTTACGATAATCACATCACGAAGTTGGGCCTGCCAACCTTCCCACGCATCCGCTTCACCGTTCTGATCTAGATCTACATCCTGCAACCAAGGAATATCGTTACCCGCGGTGATCGACGAATTACCCGACTCACGTCCAGCTAGATTAATTCCAACTATTTCAATACCCAAGTTAGGGTCATTGGTGTCGAAATCATTTTGCATTGTGTTTAGATGACCGAATTGAGCGGTACAATAATTACACGTTGCCAGCCCAAAATAAAACGCGGTCACGTTGCCATCATAATCTCGGGGCGATACATTTGTACCAAACAGGGTCGACGTTGTATTGACATCTTCAAGGTTGAAATCGGGAACCTTTTCGGATTCAGGGATCCCACCGCCACCATCATCCGCTGCTTGTGACTCGATACCATATGTATCAGGAAGTCCGGTCACGAAAATAACCGCCGTGTCAGCTTCATCGGTCACTTGACGAATTCCATCGCCAGCTTCGGGGCTTAGCACTCCGTAATCCGTTGATGCATCATCTCGCACAACGTCCACCACCATAGTATGACTACCCCCATCCCATGTTACCGAAGTGTCTTGAAAATCAACCCAAGCTGGATGTGCGGCAATCCACTGCTCTTCGACAATATCGCCGAATGAACCAATTAGCGTCGGCGGCGCAGGACGATTAAAGAAGTCAAACAACGTCAACGTGCTCGCCTCCCGTCCCTTTTCAGTAAAATCTCCATCGGTTATCTCCTGCCCCCCGGCAAGCTCGACTGAATATGAATTTGAACTAAACGTAATGTCCGGTGCTGCACCTTGAAAACCACCATCTACCAAAAAACTCGGCTGTGTTTGCGTCACGGTATAGGAACCTGGTTGCAAGTCAGCGAACTCATAGAGCCCTTGTTCCGATGTTAACATCTCTAAATCGATACTCTCTCCACCACTCGTTGTACCTGTCAAGTGGATTCTTATTCCACCAAGGACTAACTCGTTAGCGTCTTGCACTCCATCGCCATCGGCGTCAATGTAAACCAGTCCCGCTAAACCACCGGGAATATAATCAAATATCGAAATTGTAACGACAGCGTCGTCGGTCAACCCACCTTCATCGGTAATCGTGTAACTAAATGTATCTTGACCGGTAAATCCTGATGGCGGAGCGTAAGTTAAACTGCTGCCACTATTGATAATATTTATTATTCCACCTTCAGAAGAAGTCGTAACGGACGTAATCGTCAGCAATTCAGCAGGGTCCGGTAAATGCGTGTCATTGGCTAGTACATCAAGCTCATCGCCAGGCGAGTCAACCACAACCGTAAAGGCATCGTCATTCGCTTGCGGTGAATCAGCAATATTTCCAACGGTCACAGTAACGGTCGCTTGGTCTGACAACCCATCCTCATCGTTGATTGTATAGCTAAACGTTTCTGTGCCGAAAAAATCCGGGGCTGGTGAGTACAAGACGTTCAATCCGTCAGCACCAATCGATAAAACACCACCTTGATCAGGCGTGCCAACGGCAACCACTGTCACATCGCCTCCGCCTACTGCATTGCTCGAATCATTGTCGAGCACGTCGAGCGGGAAATCAACTACATCTTCATCTACCGGAAATGCGTCATCTCCAGCTGTGGGCACATCAGACGCGGGTTGCAAATTCACGGTAACCGTTGCTGTATCCTCGCCTCCGTTGTTGTCGCGGATCGTATACGTAAAAGTATCAGTGCCGTCAAAATTGGTACCCGGAGTATACAACACAAAATCTCCATTTTCGGACAAAGCAACCGTGCCGCCCTCAGTGCCTTGAGTTATAAACACAATGCTCAGTGTTTCATTAGCATCTGGCGCAATCGTATCGTTAGCTAACAAGTCCAAGGCCACGTTACTTGAATCCTCAGTGACGGTGGTGATAACATCGTCATTTGCCGTCGGTAAATCCTGTACTGGGAACACTTGTATCGTAACAGTCGCCGATGCAGCGCCTGTGTCGTTTCCCGCGCTATAAGTAAACACCTCTTCACCAAAGAAATCAGCGGCTGGCGAATAAATCAACGATTTTCCGTCGGTTGCAATCGTAACAGTGCCACCTTGAGAAGGTACGCTGACATCAGAGATAACCAAGGTTGGTGGATCCGTATCTCCATCATTGGTCAATACATTCAAGCTGATATTCGTAGAATCCTCGTCAAAATTGAAGATATCGTCACCGGGGCTAAATCCGAGATTAATCGGTAGCTGCAGTGAATCGTAAATAATCAATTCCGAATTGATTGACTCATTAACGCCAAAGAGTAACGTGTCTGTGTGCGGTGAGTTATCCGCAGGATCTGCACTGAGCGTTAAAGTGCCCGCATTGTTCGCGGTCATCGGCAAACTGAACACAAGAAATTGCCCGCCACCCAATTCCGTGAATCCAGCAGTCGCCCCCGCTTCGTCAATTAAATTTGCATTGCTAAAATCACCGGTGTGTACATTTGGATATTGAGTGCCATAAGTAAACGGTCCAACGGCTGTCACGAGTTCATCTTGCCACACGATATCCGCATAGCCTGAGAACACACCCCGCGGGGTTGCACGCACATCCGCTGTTAACAGTCGCAAGACAAACGAATCACCAACGGTTAGTTCGGTGATAGGATTGCCCTGTAAATCCGTCGCCTCCACAGAATATTGAACCGAAGCTTCACCCGTTACCGCCATACTCGAAACCAAATCCCGCGTGTTACCCGCTACATCTGTAGCACGAACGGTAAAACTATTGACACCTAACTGGTTAGCTGTGGGCCGCCATGTGAACTGCCCCGTGGCGGCATCGATGCTCATTCCATTTACTGCGGCGGCCAGCGAATAACTAAACCCAGTGCTACCTTCTTCAGTATTATCGACATCGAATGAAAAATTGGTGGCTAAAGGCAGATCCGCTGGAAATGCAGATTCAAACACACCGACGGCGGAATCGATCGTAATGTCCAGAGCAGCTGAAGCGAAACTCTCAACACCTTCGGATATTTGAGTCGCGGTTATTGAGGTTAGACCATCGGTCAGCACTAGGTTACCAGCGGTAGTGACATTGACCGAGTTCCCCGTGGCCACCGCTGATGCGATTTCCTGAGTACCCGCAAATAAGCGAACCAAAGCACCATCTTCGACACCTGTCACATCAAATGACAGAACTGTTGCTGTTGAACTATTATTGTTGGAGGTTAAATTATCGTCGTCGACAACACCTGAATCCGATGCGGCAACTAAATCAATCGAAACGGGAGGTTCCACCACTCGGTTAATGAAGTTTTGATCGGCCAGAGTCTGTCCGACAGCGAGGTCAAAGGAAATCGCTGCATTTGCCGCTGGTGTTGTCTGTTTAAAGGAAGCAGAAACAATCTGTTTTAGCTGATGTGACCCATTTGGTAGATGGAATAAATACGTCCCATCGGCAGCAGTTAGTACTGAAAACTCATCAGCATCCAAAACATCATCACCATCGGTATCACTGTAAACCGCAACACCTGGCAAAGCCTGTTCGCCAGCATCGAATATTCCGTTTAAGCCTTCATCAACAAAGACTCGCCCACTGACCACACCATCGCCAAATGCCTCACTAATAACAACTAATTGGTTTCCAGTCGCAAGGGGCAAATCCGTGAACGCACCCCCTAAATTCTGACGATCGATTGCTGCAATCGCGTCCGGCACCGACATATCAAGTACTTGAGCAAACACTGTGAAACCACCGTTTTGGGTATCCAAGTTGCTCGCGTTATCAACTAGGTTTACGAACCATTGGCTCGTTGCACTATCTGGATCTCCGCCGAGCTTTGCCATTGCAACGGTTCCCCGAGTATTGGAAACATTGAATTCATTAACCACAGCCGCGTCTGTCGGAATCGAAGTTAAGTCATTCACACTATTTAAGGTTGTACTGGGAGTGGCAAAGCCACCACCTTGCACAATAAAGCTTGGAATCGAACGATGAATAATAGAGCTGTTGTAGTCACCGTCGGAAACGTAACTTAAGAAGTTCGTTACTGAATTAGGAGCAGCGTTGGGCAACATTTCCAACAGCATCGTTCCTTGGGCCGTGTCTAAGCCCACAATTGCAGCGGAACCAAAATCCAACACGATACGATCGTTATCGTGGATCTCATAGCCTTCATAGGAATGCACGGGTGTGCCATTGACGTACATCCGCACAGTATTGGTAGCATCCGTAATATTCCCTAGCAACTCGGTTTCACTAAACGTTGCGGACGTGTTATTACCTGCGTCACCCGCATTGTTGCGCCACGTTGAAAACAAATCGTCCAGTGTTGCATAGGAAGTGGGAGTATCGATCACCGTGTCATTATCGATATCCGCGGGTGAAATACTAATCGTTGATCCCGCCGCCGACGTATGGACGAAGGCTGTATTAGTACCACCGGTTACACCTAGATTTGCTGGTAAATCAACCACGCCTCCGTTGACATACATAAATACTTCCGCAGAAATAGTATCGCCCAAATCGTGGGAGGGTCCAGAACCATGGGGAGTGTCCGTAACCCCATAAAGCATCTGTCGTGCTTCGAGGTTTTCTACGCTTAGCGCAGCGAGGAAGTTGCTACGACGACGCTTGTTTATTCGGCTGAGTATGTTATTGCGGAAATTCATAGAAGCCATTTCACTTAAAAAAGACAAACCAGCTACCCCCTATATATGGGTGCAGAATCATACATTTAATTTCGTCAAATCGTGTCGTTTTAGGATAATCACAGAATCAAAATCGTGCATTAAAAAGGCGCCGTTTTTTGCTCCATTAACAGTTGGTGCGATTTTTTCGGATTTAACGATTCTAAAGAGTCGCAAATAACTCCGATTGACACAATATCGAAGACATTTGGCACAAGGCATAGCCCACGTTAAAAGTTGCGAATTGTAACAATATATCGTTTATAGACAGTCAATTGCCCGATTATCACATGGGTATTAATTATCAGAATAAATTACGACCGATAAAGCTCGTGACATTCAGTACACGATTGAGTCATCACGCCCACGGCACTGGCTGCACGATTTGAGTCGTTAAGTTTGATCGCGTCTAGTAGGTCCAGAGCACCAGATTTCATTGTGTTCGCATACCCTGCGTAATCTTCATCGTCACCATCTTCCATTTGCGGCCGAGTGAAAACATGTGATAATGCCGCGACAATTTCAGCCTCATGTAAGATCGTCTCCTTATTAGATTCAAACTCTTGGGCACTCGAAGTCATGGGCGACAAACGCTCATCCACGGCAACTTCAAGCCGCTGCATCAGCGGAGCGCGATCGACAACTCGCGCCCAACTGAAATCCTCGGCATTAGCTTTGGCGTCGACCGTTGCACCACCTAACAAATCCTGCAAATCAGCTTTTCGTAGCTTGGCTTCGTTGTAGGCTTGAGTACTACCAACCTTACAATTTCCGGCCGTGCGGGCAAACACATCACGAATCCCCGATGATTGAGTCTTCCAGCGGACGTCGCCGTCAAACTCAGCAATAATTCCAAACATCGCTGCCGCCACTGAGAATTGGTACCGAGCATTTTGATATCCACCACCAGAAAATTGCGACGGTTTATCAACTCCAGTATCAACCGCTAGCTTAATCGCCTTCACTTCATCTTCAATCGTCGGTGCTGAGATCAAAGCTGCCCACTTTCCCGTCATACCGCTACCCGTGGCTGAGTCGGAGCCTCCACCACCAGTATTATCGCCACCAGACTTCGGTGCGGTGTTAATTTGCCGAGCACCTGCTAGTTTTTCTAACGCCTTACTGAAGAAAATCGTCTTAATGCGACCCTCATCTTTAAACTCGGGAAATTTAACTCGCTTCGGATCCGACTTGCTCTGGCCAAGAACAAACATTATTGGGCAGACAATCAGCATCAGTCCAATCAGCAGAACGGGTTTTCGCATATTAGATTTCATGATCTTGTGGCTTTCGAACCTAAAGAGGTCGCGTCGTGTCCAGAGTTCTCAGGCGATATTGTCACAGTACATTTATTAGTGACTCTTATTACTCTATATTATTATTCTCGGCAATCCAAAAGGCAACCGTTCGCTTGATGTAAAAAATCGACTAGTTGAATTGTTATTCAAATAATGCAAAACTCCTCCGACCCTGACGAACAAACGTATCTGCTCGACATTTCGCGGCGTGCTATGGCCTGTCAGTTTCAAATTCTGGTAAACGCCGATGAACAACACTCAGCCGCTGAAACAGCTGTCGAAGCACTCGACCTAGTCGAAGAATTAGAAGAACAACTGTCCATTTTTCGCAGCGAGTCACAAATCACACGTGTTAATCAACTTGCGGCTGAAAAACCACAATCGGTATCCCCTGACGTATTTCAGTTATTATCCTTAGCTAAACAGATTTGGCAAGAAACCGACGGCGCTTTTGATATCACCTCGACACCCCTATCGAAAGTCTGGGGATTTCACACTCGACAAAGCACTTTACCCCTGGCCGAGGATATTACCTCCGCCAAACAGAACCTCGGCTGTCAATTTCTGGAGCTAAAAAACAACGCCGTCTCATTCAATCATCCGCAGCTAGAAATTAACCTGGGTGGAATTGGCAAGGGTTACGCGTTGGACCGTTGCCGGCAACATTTTGCGAGCCAACAGATCGAAAACTATTTGTTGCATGCCGGACACAGTTCCATATTGGCGCACGGCAACCGCAAGAATTCGACAACGAAAAACAGAGGATGGCAAATCGCACTGCGTCATCCATTAATCCCTCAACGTCAACTCGCAAATATTTGGTTACAAAATCACGCAATTGGAACTTCAGGAGATGCCAACCAATTTTTCTATCACCAAGGAAAACGCTACGGACACGTAATCGACCCTCGCAGCGGCTGGCCGGTGCAACAAACTCTGTCAGCAACCGTCATTTCTCATAGCGCCGCAGCAGCGGATGCACTAGCCACCGCTTTCTTTGTGATCGGACCTAAAAATGCAACACAATATTGCCAACATCATCCAGGCACCTCCTTTATCATTGCCACACCCAGTGAACACAATCGGGTTATCGAGTTGCATATATTTGGGATCGAAAAAGAAGACTTGGAAGTTACCGCCAATAACGTCGAACTGATCGAGCACTAACGTAAATAAATTTTTACGTCGGTAGCAATCGACCTCTGCGAGGACTGCGATTGCAATGTTCCTGCTGGTAGCCCTTTGAGATTCTCAATTTGAGCAAACGCACCGCGTCGCAGTACCGAATCACCTCGATTTGCTAAGACGAGCCAAGTAAGTGGATTCATGCGTAAACTAGTAACTACTTGCTGCACCGTGTCTGATTCTAGTGAAATCAGACTTTGTGACATCCGCCGTAAACGAGCTCGTTGTTCCGTCGAGAGTGTGCTTTGCTCAATTCCAGCTAGAAAGCCTATTAACGGCCTGCCAAACATCCGCAACTGTCGATCAGCAACTTGACGCTCGGAAAATGTCGGCGAATTCAATTGCTTAATTAATGATCGTACCATAGCGTAATCATCCCCCCTTTGGTGCAAAGCAATTCGGCTAAGAGTTCTTAGGACTTCGTTAAAACGCAACTCTAAATCCAAACGTGGGCTCAGGCGTGCTAATACATCTGTGAGACACTGACGTTCTTTAACTGGCATCGCAAACATGGCTAACCATATTTGATCGGACTGGTAGGTCCGTGTTTGGTTGAGCCGAGTGATTTCAATTTCAAGCGGGTGAGCGTGATTTTGACGCATATTAACTCGATAGGAATCCTCCAAGTCATCTCTACTACCGAAACGTTGATAGTCGAATTGAAACACGCCATTCGTATCATACTGTAACTGCAGTGATTGTCGTGGCGACGTCAATTCGTACTTTAATGAAAACTCGCTACCGCGCGTACGCACAACAGCATGCTCGTCAGCATCAAGCGTTGCGTGATGAAGCGACAGACTACGACTTTGCATCCGGCGAATATATCGGCTACCTATACGACCATTGATGACATCAAAAGAGATCCAACTCATCCGTACAATAAACGGCTCTAAAAACTCAACGTCCTTTACTGGTACTTGAGCCAGCGCAAAAGACGGAATTAGCATCATCAACAATAGCGAAAGAAAATTCCGCAAGCGGCATCTTGAAATCTGAATTCTTAGAAAGAACGCGTTACAGATAGGCATTAACTGCCTCCTTGCTTCGCCCCCTGTAGTTTTATTTCAAACTTCACAACAATAAGCAATCGCAAGTGTAAACAAATGCGTTTATTCACTAAATAGCGATTCCAACGATGTCTCTAGCGATTTGATTCTTCCAGTGTCCGTCGGACGTGCTGTAATTCTCGACCAAGACGCTCTAATTGCTGCCCTAATTCTCGAACAACATGTTCCAGTTCGACACGCGACGGCGTTTGACGATCATCTTGGTCATATCGTGACCTATCATCTTGCCGGCGCATTTCATCTACTTTCCGTTCGATCATTTGCGCTAAATCCCCAAAACCGCCAGCGTGTAGATGTTCCATTGCAGCATGCAAATGTTCCATCCGCTCGCCGTGTTGCTCTCCTTGATCGCGATCATGCCGTATTTCTCGTTGTCGGTCATCGTTTCCTTCCGGGCCTCTACTAAAATGCTGTCGTATCTCTTGCAATTCAGCGGTCAGTTTTTCTAGATGTTGACTAGCTTCACGAGCCTGTCCCTGATTACCCTCTTCTTGAGCCTTACGATAAATATTTTTTATATCTTCCATTTTATGCAGTAGCTGCTCATAGTGAATGCGGAGTTCGCGGTCACCTTCTCGTTCGCGGTCATCTTCTCGTTCGCGGTCACCTTCTCG
>JABHUV010000230.1 GCA_018658605.1 Planctomycetaceae bacterium
TGCCACCATATCCAACGGTCAACGGTCCTGATTTGCGACTATTGTCAGCGATCGAACTAATATAAACGCGATCAGATACAGCAAAAGTGCCTTTGATTTTCGAGGTTTTCGCATCGTAATCCGCCTGTAAAACTTCGATCTTTTTTCGAGCCGCAGCGATTTGCTGTTCTCCTACAATTTCCTTCTTACGAATCTGATTATTGATCGCATCACGTTCAATGCGAACGGCAATCTGTGCATCAACTGCCGCTCGTGTCACATTTGTGCCCGGATTAAAGACAAGCCCTGCCAGTTTCTGAACTTCCTGTCGTTCGTCTGCAAACAATCGTGGAATTGTGATGTAATTAGCGTGCCCCACCATATTGGACTGACCCGCCAGTATAAAAACCTGAAGCTTCTTAGAATCTGGTTCACGAGCGTCCAGCTGAACCGACGCACTCAGGACAAGAAAGAGAATAAGCAGTTTGCTACGGAACGTATTTATCATGTTTCAATCCAATTAAAAGTTAAATTTATAAATCGGCGCACCCCAACACACAGCGAGGCAATAATATAAATCACTGAACCGCAATCCACTTCAAAACATTTCCGCGTTCGGGTTATCCCTTGTCACCGCCCTTGTCACCGCCCTTGTCGCCACCTTTTCCATTCGCCGCACGCACTCTGGTCGCTTTGCGTTGTTCATCGGTCAACAAAGCCTGAACGTCTTTGAAGTATTTCTGGTTGAGTTGCTTTACTTCAGCGAGAATCTTGGTTTGTTCCTCCGTGTATTTTCCAGCTGCATCCACTGCGGCGGTCGCTTCTTTTCCTTTGACCCCGTCCGCTTTCGCCTTGGCTCGAGCTACCTGCACTGCCTTGGTCTGTTCCGGAGTTAAGTTTGCCTTTTTCCGCAAGGCATTTATTTGGGGGCTCACTGCAGCAGCAAGCTTCTTGATACTGGCTACCTGTTCTTCAGTAAGTTCCGCCTTGGCATGCCGCTTGATTGTATTCTCAGCCATCTTGGATCCGATGGCAGTAGGTTTTTTTTGCTTGTTTTGTTTGTTTGGTTTGTCTTGTGCATTGGTCGTCATGGACGTGATGACGAGCAATAGAACCGCGGTGAGTGTAGTGAATCTGAACATCGTTATTAGTCCTAATCTATTGGAAAAGAGAGGTGTGATTTTTTCTATTCAGTAAATTGTAACTTGCTTGTCGGGGATATAGTAGTAGGACAATTTACTAGCCAAAGGAACAATACATCGGGGAACTTAGCACGAAATCCTTAAAGATAAATGCTTTTCTATTCGATTTCATGTCTGTGTTCGTTTATTCTGAATAAGAGTAGTATATTTTCAACTGCTAACGACTGCTTGAAAAAACATTTCGTCGGTACCGTTGGCAACCTCGACTCAAAACACACCAAACTCCAACAAACCTAAAATGACATGTCTCAACAACATTCAAAATACTACAATGACGTAGTCTCAGTAGTGGCCATTTTAAGTCTATCTCGGCATTGAACATAAACCAATTACCAGTAACAGAGATCGTTACATGCAACCCACCCTCAAACGACGCAGTTTTCTAAGAGGCGCCGGTGTAGCCATCGCGCTGCCAATGCTCGAAGCAATGGTTCCCCCTAGTTGCGCATCTATCCAAACCGCTAAACCTGTCAAACGCTTTGTTTGCTTATCAAACAATTATGGCATTTATCGCGATGCTTTCTTCCCGTCTACCAACCAAACTGGTCACGATTACGAGATTCCCGAAACACTCAAACCACTGGAAAAGCACCGCCAGAATTTTACCGTGTTTTCCAATCTGGATCATGGGAACACCATTGGCCATCAAGGCGTACCTGTTTTGCTGAGCGGTGTTCGCCCTCACCTAGCCTCTGATTACCCGGAAGGAAATATCAGCGTCGATCAGAAGATTGCCGAGCATGAAGGCGCCAACACACGATTTCCCTCCATGACGGTTCGAGTCAATGAATCTAATTTCGTCAGTTTCACCCGCACCGGAGTTCAGGTTCCCGCCATCGATCTACGCGGAATGTTTCGGGCTCTCTTTATCGAAGATGCTGCAGACAAGAAAGTTTCCGCCACAGAAAAACTAAAACGACAAACAAGCATTTTGGATGTCGTGTTGGACAAAGCCAGAGTTATTGAGAAAGATCTCGGAAAACGGGACAAACAAAAGTTCATAGAATACCTAGAAGCTGTTCGCAGTCTGGAAAAGAAAATCGAATTACAGCAACCCTGGTTGCATCGCCCTAAACCGAAAACGGATCGGACAGAGCCTCAACAAGGAAAGGGAACCGAGTCGGACTTGCGGTCCATGATCGAACTCATTGCCTTGGCTATCCAAACTGACTCTACGCGTGCCATTACTCTCAGTTCAGGATTCGTGAACGGCGATTTTGGACTAAGCGGCGGCTACCACGGGTTTTCTCATCATGGGAACCGTCCGGAACACATCGACGCCTTAAAGAAGATCGAAAACAACATCATGCGTCAAATGTCGCATCTAATCGACCTGCTGAAAGCACAGCAAGACATGCACAACGGTGGAACGCTATTTGATCACACAACGGTTATGTTTGGTTGTGGTATGGCAACCGGACCACACTCGACTAAGAATCTGCCACTGGTAGTCGCCGGCGGCAGCTTTAAACACGGCGAGCATAAAGTGTATCCGGATCCAGAATCAGCTCATCGTGTTCCGGCGGCCAACCTGCTTTTGTCCATTCTGCAAAATCACGGGTTAGAAATTGAGCGGTTTGGAACCAGTTCCGGCACGCTCACCGACTTTGAGTGGAGACCATCCTAATGTGCCAGGCTCGCAATCTGCTGGTTCCTGCATTCGGGCTCGCTTGGCTCTTTACGTTTACCAGCGTAACCGTCGGCGCATCACCGTTGGAACAGGTGCGCCCTTTCCTGGCCAGGTACTGCACGGAGTGTCATGGCGCCGAAGTACAGGAAAATAGCAAGCGATTTGACAACCTGCAGGATGATCTTACA
>JABHUV010000027.1 GCA_018658605.1 Planctomycetaceae bacterium
AGCAGCACCAACGTTTACCTTGGCAACACCACCGGAAAGCTTAGCTAGACGTTCTTCGAGTTTCTCGCGATCGTAGTCACTCGTCGAATTATCAATTTCACGACGCAACTGATCGATCCGTGCTTTGATATCACTGCTCTTACCACTACCTTCGATAAGCGTTGTATTGTCTTTGTCGACAATCACTTGTTTCGCTCGCCCGAGGTCCGTTAGTTTCAGTGATTCTAGTTTGATACCAAGAGTTTCAAAGATTGCCGTACCACCGGTGAGGATAGCAATATCTTCCATCATCGCTTTACGGCGATCGCCATAGCCTGGAGCTTTTACTGCAACACATTGGAACGAACCACGCAAGCGGTTGATAACCAAGGTAGCCAACGCTTCGCCTTCGACGTCCTCAGCGACGATCAACAGTGGTTTCCCCTGTTGGGCAACTTGTTCAAGTAGCGGTACGAGGTCTTTGATATTTGTTATTTTCTTTTCAAATACCAACACATAAGCGTCTTCCAGAACAGCTTCCATCGTGTTGGAATCGGTTACAAAGTATGGAGACAAGTAACCGCGATCGAATTGCATACCTTCAACCCATTCAACATCGGTTGTCAGGCTCTTGCCTTCATCAACTGTAATCACACCATCTTTACCAACTTTAGCCATGGCGTCGGCCAGCAAATCACCGATTTCACGATCATTGTTAGCAGCTATCGAAGCGACATTAGCCATTTCATCGCGGTTTTTGATTTTGATGGACATCTTGTGTAGTTTTTCAACGATGTCTGCCACTGCTAGTTCAATCCCAGACTTCATTTGAATTGGATTGACACCAGCCACAACTGCTTTAAGGCCTTCGGTGAAGATGGCTTCAGCCATAACCGTTGCTGTTGTTGTGCCATCGCCTGCGACATCACTTGTTTTACTGGCAACTTCGCGAACCATGCGAGCTCCCATATTCTCAAAGACATCTTCGAGGTCGATTTCTTTGGCGACTGTCACGCCGTCCTTGGTTACCGTAGGCGAACCAAAGCTCTTTTGCAGAATAACGTTGCGTCCCTTTGGACCAAGCGTAACTTTTACTGCTCGTGCTAATTTGGAAACACCTCGTCGAATTGACTCTCGTGCTTCTTGATCAAAGGCAATTATTTTGGCCATGAGATTTACTCTCCCTTGAATATCATTTAATTACTTGGTTCGTTTTCCAACTGTGTTGTTAGTGCACCAAGCGTTAGGTTTGTGTTTTGTTTTGCATACTCAGCTAATCCGAATATGATCTAGAATTACTCGATTACCGCTAAAACGTCACTTTCACGCATCAGCAAATATTCTTCATCATCAATATTGATGGCTTCTCCGCCATAACTACTGAAAATAACGCGGGCCCCTACGGTCAATTGTAAGGCAACGCGACTGCCGTCGGGCATGATGATCCCGTCTCCGACACTCATAACGGTTCCACGTGCAGGAGCATCTTTCGCACTGTCCGGTAGCACTATGCCACCAGTGGTTATTTCTTCGGATGCATCGCGTTGTATAACAACTCGATCCCCTAATGGCTGAAGTTTTATCTTTGATTTGACCATGTTGTTGCGTTCCTTAAGGTGTAATCAATCCTAGGCCATTCGATCACATCGTCCATTTTGAGGCGATCGTCATGCCACTATTCTTGTATCTATTTCATCAAAACTGTTTAAACAAATTCTCGCAGCGTGATATCCCCTGTGCTCTTCACCCACGACCCGCTACTTTAGGGATCTTGGACACGATAAAAGCATGTAATGGAAATGTCTCTTTTGTAGTTTAATGCGTTTTGATCTAGTTTTATACTCGGTTAATGCAAGTTACGTGCCAAGAACAAGAAACTTTCCTGCTAGCTTAGTTGCAACTAACTACATACCTATAAACGATTAAAGATAAGCCAAAAAACCATAGCTATCTACGGGGTAAACCCAAGTTTTCCCGATTTCATAAAACTGTTGTGTACTGCCAAAATGTCACAAAACAACAAACCCCTCTCGGTAACCTGCCATTTTCTACATTCTGCAAGCACCTACTGACTATTACACACAAAACTCAATTGAATATTCTAAGTACTTTCATCACAATGCATAGCAATGCATACTAGTAGTACAGTTATAATATTCAATTCATACCCGACCATTCCAACCACTCACTTCAACAGGCGCACCCAATGCCCATCCCAGTAAGTTGTCAGTGTGGCTACCAAGTCGACGCTCCCGATCAATACGCAGGCAAGCAAGTATCGTGTCCTGCCTGCCAAAATCCGCTACAGGTTCCCTTACCTCAGCAAGCTCCGATCGACACCACGCTAAATGAAATGCTGAGCGACGCTGGCATCACTGCCGTAACCTCCGGAGGCTATCGTTGCCCAAATTGCACAGCAAATATCCCTGGCGGTGCGATCATCTGTCTGGAGTGTGGCTACAACGTCGAAACTAGCCAGTTGATGGGCGAGGATAATCAGAGTGAAACAAAACATTTTGGCGCGGCGGTTTATACCAACCGGTCATACGGGCACGAACAACTCGATACTGCTGCGGAAATGATGGAAGTTGAACTGCTAGAAAAAGACGCCGAAGGACCGACCCCCTATTGGGTTTGGCTGTTTATTTTCTTTAACGTTATTTCCTTCGGCATGGGCTTGGCCGTCTTTTCGCTGACCTATTTTTCACTTATTGAGTCAAACACAAAACCAGCGACCATCCAAATTGCGACCTACCAAGGCCAGGAATTTAGTTCGCTAGCCGAGGATGCTCCGCGTGACATCTATTTCCTAGTCGTGACGGAAGCTGAAATTACTTCAGGCCCACAAAGAGCGCAAGAGGCGGACGACGAAATGGGCATGAATTTCTCCTCAAAGGTAGCCCCGGGGACGTATTGCAAAGTACATAACACTCAAAACGGTTTCTCGCAAATCACACCGTTGTCGGGACAAAATGCTACGCAAAGTGGCTGGGTACCAACCATGGCGGTACTTCCAGTCACGCCAGTTCAAATCGACTTGCTTATCCTAAATAGCAATTTGGATTTATCGTCAACTGAAAGGCCAGTTACCGACAATGCTGACTTTGCTTTCTACACTGGGCTAGCAACCTATTGCGCCGTGCAATTTTGGCTGGGACTCATCTATTATGTTGTTGCCCATGTTTCAATCGCTTTGCAGGCTATCAAAGACCAAATAATGCACGCCATACTCGCATCCATCCTACCGATTTACAACGTCGGCTGGTGTTTTATGCGTTGGAAATATGTCGGTGGTAATGGCATCATGGCGCTGCTCGGAATCATCATGATCATCGGCGGTATCGTCATCCAACTAGTCGTACCCGATCTACTACCAACGGTCGCCGGAAGGAAAGAGTAGGCGGGAGCCT
>JABHUV010000026.1 GCA_018658605.1 Planctomycetaceae bacterium
TCCATGTGTGTTTACCATCGCGATTGAAACGAGGCCATGTTCACTAGCGGCAATTTCACAGTACTCGCCAAGCCGACCGATGTGCGAACAATTACGAATAGTTCCGATCGCTGAACCGTTTTCGCTACATCGTTTAGTCAATTCATCCAGTAACCGCCCGCATTGCACTCGTCCAAAACCCCAATGCGCATCGGTGGCCAAACCCGCCGGGGAGTCGGCAATCGTTTCGAGTTCTACCTCACTACGAATATCTCCGTCTTTCAACATTTGTAAGTAAAATGGAATTCGCATCACGCCATGGGAAGAGTATCCAAATAGATCAGACTGTACGAGGCTAGGTCCCACGACGGAGGCTTCTGAGACTGACGCCCCCCCTTTAATGAGAAGTTCAACTGCGAATTCCCGTAAATTGTCGATTGAAATTGATGGCACTGTAGGGATCCTTATAAAACGAAAACAGGTGGGTTGTGGGAAATGAGTAATTCTAAATTAAATATGTTTCTCCTTTTACTGTAATTCACATAGATTTGGTCGTTTCAATTACGTCAGTTTTGCAGTAATTTGCCGTTGCGCCTCGTAGATTGCGATTCCCGCAGTTGTAGCAAGATTTAGTGATCTCACTTCATCTCGCATCGGGACGCGCAGACTGCGATGCACCCATGATTCGTGAATATGTGCGGGAAGACCCGATGATTCGTTACCAAAGAGTAGCGTGTCCCCTTGGATATATTTCGCATTCACATAGGATTGCGTTGCGTGTTTAGTAAATACCCAAGGATTTATATTGGGTAGACGTTGCAACAACTGTTCCCAATCAGGGACGACCTCTAAATCTAAATGTTGCCAGTAGTCTAAACCAGCACGCCGCAAACGTTTTTCGGACAAATCGAATCCCAGAGGTTCCACCAGCCAAAGTTTTGCACCAACGGCAACGCACGTCCGCCCAATATTGCCAGTGTTTTGCGGTATTTCTGGTTCAAATAAAACCACGTTAATAGGGCAATTCATGATTTTTGGCGGGTATAGTAGGATGCGAATAAGGAAAACACTTGAGGAAGACTTACCCCCCGTCCGCAGCTCTGCCGGCGATTGCAGGAAAAGCCAATCTGGTTGACAATAGTATAAATCAATTTGTTGAGGAATTGCACCAGTGAAACAACGAAATCCCACCCGTAACGTGACCATCGGCAGTGTCACCATTGGTTCGACCCATCCGATTGCCGTGCAGAGCATGACTGCGACTGCCACGACTAACGTCAAGGCAACCACTGACCAGGTCCGAGCGCTCGTGGATGCTGGCGCTCATGTGGTGCGCATCGCCGCCGACAGCAAAGCGGATGCTGCCGCTATCATAGAGATATCCAACAGAACCGACGCTAACATCGCGGTCGACCTACAGGAAAATTATCGCTTAGCAGAAATCGTCGCCCCACATGTAGCGAAACTTCGGTACAACCCTGGTCATCTATACCACCACGAAAGAGAAAAACCTTGGCAAGAAAAGGTGCAGTATCTTTCAGATATAGCTGGAGCTAATAATTGCGCGATGCGGGTTGGTGTTAACTGCGGCAGCGTCGATCCAGCTAAACTCGAACAATATGCATCGGCGGATGCAATCAGGCCGATGGTTGAAAGCGCCTTAGAGCATTGCGAAGAGTTGGATCGACGCGGATTCGACCAATTCTGCGTATCATTGAAAGATTCAGATCCAAATAATGTTGTGGCGGCTAACAATCAGTTTGCACAACAACGCCGTGATGTGCCGCTGCATCTGGGTGTCACCGAAGCGGGGCTGCCCCCGGACGGCGTCATCAAAACCCGGATTGCCTTTGAACAGCTTATCAGTCAGGGCATAGGCGACACAGTTCGTGTTTCTTTGACAGTTCCCAACAGCGAAAAACCTCTGGAGATTCAATCCGCGTTAGATATCCTAAGCGACATCAAAGCCGGCCGGGTACGAAGCGTCGTTCAGTTTAAGACGAATACGCTTAACATCATTTCATGCCCTAGTTGTTCCCGCGTGGAAAATGAAGCCTTTATACTATTGGCTCAGGATATAAAGAAAATTACCGAATACGCGGAACAATACGCGATCACCATTGCCGTCATGGGCTGTCGCGTTAATGGCCCGGGCGAGACGGATGATGCGGATCTCGGTTTATGGTGTGGTGCAAACTATGTCAACTTAAAAAAAGGATCGGAATCTCTCGGGCAAATACCTTATGACGCGATTATCCCGCGGCTTAAATCAGAATTGGATATTTTGATTGAGACGATGGATAGCGAGGCGTAGTGGCCCAGAAAAAGGTAATACCAAAAAAATGGGTGCTTTGCGGATCCTAAATTACTCGCTGCGTCTCCGTAGCTCTTTTACACAGACGCCTTTTCGTTATGGGAACGGCATATTAACTGCCTGCCCTCAGGCACTTGTTCGTGTGACGGTCGAATTTAATGGTAAAGTTTCACGGGGTTTTGCGGCTGATTGTCTACCACCTCTTTGGTTTGATAAACGCGGTGACAAGTCATATTCCCAACAAATTAAGGACATGTGCGAAAGTATTGAAAGGGCCGTCGAGCTAGTAGATGTCAACTTGAGTTTTGACAATCCCCTCGACCTCTCCCTGGCGCTCGCGAACGTTGGGAAATGTAGTTCTAACGAGAACCAGTTGTTAACAAGTTTTGGAAAAAGCATGTTAGAAAGGTCTGTTATTGACGCGGTTTGTCGAGGGCAGGGGGCCTCGTTTGGGGATTTAATTACCAGAAATGTTATCTGTGACGATCGCGAAATTTCAATTCCGTCGCAATCCAGTTCGGGTGTTAGTACACATATTTGGAACAACGATCAACGCTCGAATAGTATAGATGTTAGGCACACTGTCGGAATGGCGGACGAGATTTGGGATATTAAAGGCAGTTCCAAGGGCACAAGCCTCCAGGGGCACATTCGGAAATCTGGTCTACGTTATTTCAAAATCAAGATTGCCAATCGCGGCAGAGAGGACGTCGATCGCGTCGTGCAGATTGCGAAATGTATTGAATCCGAAATGGGAAATGACTACGGCGTGACCTTGGACGGGAATGAACAATTTACAACGTTCACGGATTTCCTAGAGCTCTACTCGTTAATTCAATCCGCGCCTACGCTACGAAGTTTCTGCAACAACGTAATCGCAATAGAGCAGCCGCTTTCGAGACAATACGCTCTGGACCCGACACACCTAATTGGACTTGCCGAGTTTGCGACTCAAATTCCAGTGATTATTGACGAATCCGATGAAAAATGGAGTTCCTTTGTGCAGGCTATAGAACACGGTTACACAGGTATTAGCAGTAAAGCTTGCAAGGGCGTGTTTAAGGCTTTGTTTAATCGCCAAATCATTGAGGAAAGAAATCAGGAATCAGGCGTCGATAAATTCGTAATGACAGGCGAAGATCTGTGTTGCATCGGCCCTGTGTCATTGCACGCTGACCTCGCATTGGTTTCGTTTATGGGCCTTGAACACGTCGAACGCAACGGCCACCAATATTTTAATGGACTTGATTACCTCCCGCAGGAATTATATTCCGATGTATTTCGAGAACATTCTGACTTATATATGAATAACGAGGGTATCCCGTGTTTGAAGGTGCAGGATGGATCAATTTCACTAGGTTCGATTAACAAGACGGCGTTTGGTTGCGGGGTCGCCCCAGGCTGGGATTATTTTTTGACCCCGGAAAAATGGGATTTCACGGCACTCGGTCTACAATAAAAAACAATACAGCCAGCCGCGACAATGCTAAGCGGCAAAAGGCGAAGAGTCAGTTTGTATTGCGGGAGGTGATCTTCATTGCAAGTCTAATCCGATGTGGACTGAACGAATACGGCTGCTAAAACCTAGCGATAACAAAAGTTCGCAGTGTGATTTGTTCGACTCTGAGACGTGTATGCGTAAAGGTGACAATCCTGAATCAGGAATTTGGCGTATCAATTCGCAGGTTAGATAATCAAAAACACCAATTTCTGTGGCATCGTTATTCGGAATATAGCTCAACACGTCAACGCCTCCACTTGGCCAACCGGGATAACTGTGCGCTAAACTGGCATAGATCAATCGGCCAACAACAGAATTCGTATGGCGTTCTATCAGGCGTAATTCTGAATTGGCAAGATGAGAAAAAACAAGATTGGTCGCACCGGAATCGAACAAAGGATCGATTACTTGAACTACATCGTGTGATCGCCGATACAGCATATGCTCCCGACGAAAGGGTAGTTTTGCTAGCTCCGGTGTATACTCAAAACACATCCACGCCGCCAGTTCTTTAAATCCGATTGAATATAGCACTGGTAGAACGTGCTGAAAATCTGGAATCCCTACATTCAGAAAATGGCTGGAAATACCGTTGTAGTACTCTGCATCTTCGGGAGATGAGCCGATACGCAATTTAAAAAAACCTCTCTCAATCGCGAATGACGATGCAGCTTCAACCAAGGCCTTCGCCGTTTCGCGATCTCCTTCATCAAACAATAAATTGGAAATTGTTAGCGTCGACGTCTCTCGGTCGTCGGATGCGGGTGACCCGAGGTGTACAAATCCAACGATTCTATCGTCCTGCGTTGCTATCAGGAGTCTATCGTTTGTGAAATAAATTTTTGAAAAGACGGCATGCTCTAGCAGGGCTGAAGATACAACAGACTCAATGTTACAACATCGATTGATGACATCCGCCATCGCCGGCGGATCGGTGTTGAGAAACGGTCGAATTACGGTCATTGTTCAAATCCTACCTGAACCACGCCGCCGCGAATTCGAGATTGATAAGTTTTCAATGCGACCGCAGGAATGGTCTGGTGCTGACCTGTTTGCAAATCATATTCCCATCCATGCCAAGGGCATCGAACGACACAAGTTTCATAACGGTGCAACGTCCCTTTTCCAATGGACCCTCCTTGATGCGGGCAAATTCCGTCGGTCACCCTAAAGATGCCAGTAACGTTTGCGATTGCAAGCACATTCCCTTCGACCACGTGTTCGATAATCGCACCATCGGGACATTGTTCTGTAGTAACAGTATCCACCCAACGCATAGTCAATCTCCCTTGTTATCGCGGCGTCGACGTTTTCTCTTCGCCTTCCAGCGACGATGTAACCACCAATATTGGTGTGGTGCTCGGCGAATGGCACTTTCCAATTGTCGATTATACCATTGTGTTACGTTACGTATAGAACGCTGGGTTTTTTCAAGTTGCGGTATATCCAACACGTCGTTGCATGTTAGTGCGAAGTTCATATACCGCGACTGGCGAACCGCCGTTGCCACAACCATATTGCAGTTGGAGTTCAACGCGTACAGCGCAATTGCCTTATGACAGGTCGCATTCCTGCCGAGAAAATCGAGTTCGATGCCACTTAGGGAATCCGCTTGGTCTCCTAATACCGTGAGCGTTGCCCCGGATTCCAATAGGTCTGTGACTTGGTCGGCGACGCCCCGCTTAGGGAGTATGAATTGCCCGTGCATGCCCCGGAATGTGTTAAAAAACGTGTTAAGTTTAGAGTTATCAAGGGGCCTTGCTATTGTAAAACTTGGGAAGCCGAATAGTCCCGCTGCAAACCCAGCAACTTCAAAATTACCGAAATGTCCTGATAGTAAGATAGTTGGACGTTGGTCGAGCAGGGCGGCGACAAGTGAATCTAACTTGCTAAGTTGAATAAAACTTCGCCAGCTATATCGGTTAATACGACGCGGCGCTTGAGCAATCTCGCAACACATCAGCGCCAGGCTTTGCCACATTTGGCGTGCTAAATCTATCCGTTGTGTGGCGTCTAGCTGTGGATATACTGCGGAAAGATTTTCGACGATGACAGCGCGACGAATGCGAAAGACGTCATTGCCAAGCCATGCCAATAATAATGCGAAGCGTTCGATCATAACATCTGAACAAGATTGTATGCAACAAAATATCGACCTGACTAGAATGTAAACTAATAGATGCATCGATGGTTAGCTGGGGTGTGGATGGCTTGATCGCTAAGGCGCCGTATAAATGCTGGTTAACAGGTATGATAATCGCACATGACTCGCTAAAAACCAATGCCAATATCATTATAAAACCTGGTAGGTCGAAGTTATCGTTTAACGCCTGTTTTCCGATAAGCTAACCTAGGGTCCCGTTTAAGGGGTAGCGATATTGACTTTCCAGACTCGGCTGCTTTATAGATGGCAAGTATGATTTCAACGCTACGACGGCCTTCGGCGCCGTCGATGGAATTAGAACTCTTACCCTGGATAGATCGAATCGCATCGCGGAATAGTTCCGCGTGCGCGTGGTGGCCAATCGATGCAGGATCAGAGGCACCTCCCCCGGTTTTAGTACGTCCGCCCATCCGCTCGACTAGTTTTTCGTCGGATTTCGTCATCTTAGCAAACTCCCAAACCTTAATGTCTTCCTCTTCTAGCACTACTGATCCTTTCGTACCATGTATTTCAATTCGTTTCAGCATACCTGGATATGCGGCGGTTGTGGCCTCAATCACACCTAATGCACCGTTCTTAAATCTTAGTGTTGCTACCACAACATCCTCAACCTCTATCCGCTTATGAGCCAACATTTGTGCCTGCGCGGTGATTTCGACTACGGGCCCCATCAACCATGACAGCAAGTCCACAGTATGAATAGCTTGGTTCATCAATGCGCCACCACCGTCAAGCTGCCAAGTACCACGCCACGCTCCGCTGTCATAATATTCTTGTGAACGAAACCACTTGACATACGCATCACCAACTGAAAGTTTTCCAAACTTATTTTTTTCGACCGCCGATTTTAACAGTCGCGACGCCTCATGGAACCTTGATGGAAAAACGGTGAATAGTTGAACACCACTTTGCTTGCAGGCGTTAATAATTGCATCACACCTTGCCAAGGTAACTTCAAGTGGTTTTTCAACGATTACGTGTTTTCCGGCAAGCGCGGCGGCCACGGCCGGGTCAAGGTGGGCTCCGCTAGGCGTGCAAATCGTCACAATATCCAGATTGGGATGTTGGAGCATTTCGGATAGGCTTGTGTAGGGTGTGCAGTTATGTTTGGCAGCAAAGGGGTCCGCTGACGTATTGCTTCGGCCAAAACAGGAAACCAAATTGGCTCCGCGTATATCAGCGATAGCACGAGCGTGAAAGTCTGCAATCATACCGCATCCGACGATACCGAATCCTAAAGCCATATTTATTTCCAATACGTATTATGTGGTTGTTTTGGGTGACTTCAAACTATTGTTGATTGTAGGTACGTCCAAGCCAACGTAATTGTGCTTAGTGAATTAAGAGAAACATGCACAATGATCGCCGGCAAAATTGACCCAGTCTTCTGCGTCATGTACCCCAGAGCGATGGCCAGAAAAAACAATGGTATATAGGCTGCTCCCTGCCCAACATGTAGCCCAGCAAAGAGGACGGAGGTTACCACAATCGCACCGTATCGACCAGTGAGGCTCTGCGAGGCGTCACCTGTAGGGACCTGCGTGTTATTACAAAAAAATATCGTGTCCATCGCCCAATTACGATCAAAAATTCGTTGCAGAAATGACAACAGAATCCCACGGAAAACAAACTCCTCGACAAGTGGCGCGGCGATAACCACCGAAAACGCTGTGGATAACAGTCCCGATAGCGACATCTCACTTAGAAATGCTTCAATTACTGGATGGCTGTATTTTGTTACAAGAATCGAGACGGCACCATTAATTAACAGAATAGACGGCAACACACAGGCTGTTGCGGCAAGTCCAATCAAAACCTGTCTCTTAAGGTAATCAAAACGAAATCGCATACAACGTAGATCTCGGCGTCTAACGTAGACAAGTGTGAACGCGACTAGCCCGCCGGCCATAACGCTTAATCCCGCCGCAGAATTCAGTGGCGTTATAAGTATTGGATTGAAGCCGCGTCCCGAACTAATCGCGTGCAAATCGGCAACCACGAAAAGCGCTAATGCTTGAGATGTCAAATATACTATGATTACAAAGATGACGTCTAAAAAATCAGTCTGAGATAGTTGTTGTTCCCACTGAGTTAAAAGTGGGCGTCGCCGTCTAGTCCGCGTAATAAACAGGTAAATCCAAGGCGGTGCTATAAAAACGGACAGGCAGATTAGCCCTACTACAGCCATCGAGAGCATTGCATAACTATCCATTACATATACCTAGTAAACTCGTTTTGCTTGAGGAAAGCGTGTGGCTCATCAGTGGCCGACTCACGTCGCATCTGTGTGTTGGGTTATTCCTTGGACCATTTTCATCGCCGCGAGAATATAGATAATTCCAGAATGAATTGTGCTAACGAGGGCCGTCCAAACAGCAATACCGGTAATCCACCGTATCACACTTGCCAAAGTATCCGTTGAATCCTGTAATGCGAATACCAATAAACACCCGCCAACTGCGATGCATTGAAATACCATTTTTAGTTTGCCAGGCATGTTTGCTGAAAAATCACCACCATGTTGTTCGATGTACCCGCGTAACATTGTAACTAGAAGTTCCCGTCCGACTACAACCACTGCCATCCATCCAGTGATTACTGACCAATTTGGCTCACCCAACTTCGAAGTTTGAGTCGAAATTAAAATGTAAGCCCCACATATAATTATCTTGTCACAAAAAGGGTCCAATATCCTGCCAAGTTGTGTTACTTGACTAGTTTTACGCGCTATATAACCGTCGACCCAGTCCGTACTGGCTGCAATCACGAAAACCCAGAATGCCGCATGATAGTATTCGTAGGACATTAGAACAAACACGACAATCGCCAACGCAAATCGCGTTAGCGTTATGATATTCGGCGTGTTGAGAATCGCTGGCCGGTTTGTTTCCGTGGTGTTGGACACATTTGCATCGGAATTCATATTACTGACTACCATTATGCGAACAAGAAATTATCAATGCCTATAATTTACACCGTTGCTGACATAATCACACCCAACTCTACGCTATTTTTTACAATACCGCGCCGATTAAATCATAGCCGTTGACGGCAACGACCTCGGCCTCGACGATTTGACCGGGTGAGAGTTGTGTGCCATTTCCAGTCAGGAACACTAGGCTATCAATATCTGGCGCATCTGCTTGCGAACGTCCCACCCATGCGTTGGCTTGTTGGGGGACGGCTTGATCGACCATTACCGATATCTTACTTTGGATCAATAACTCGTTTCGCTCATACATAATTGTTTGTTGGGCAAGCATCAGTGTTTCGCGTCGTGACTCTTTAATATCTTCATCAATATGGTCAGTTAAGTTCGCAGAAGGCGTTGCCTCTTCGAATGAATAACTAAATACGCCCAGTCGATCAAATCGCGTCTCGTTAACAAATTGGAGTAATTCGTCGAATTGATCGTCCGTCTCGCCGGGGAATCCGGTGAGCATAGTGGTGCGCAAACACAAATTGGGTATCCCCGCGCGAAGTCGATCAATCGTTTCTATGGTCTGTTGTTTATTAACACGACGGGCCATTCGTTTTAGAACGACGTCGTTAATATGTTGCAGTGGCATATCAATATAAGGTATGATTCGTTTTGATTCACGAATGACATCAATTAACTCATTGCTAATGTACATTGGGTAGAAATAGAGCAGTCGGATCCATTCAATCCCCTCCACGTCATTAAGTTGTTGCAGCAGCTGGGCAAGTCGAGGCTCCCCGTAACAATCGACGCCATAGTATGTTGTATCTTGCGCTACAATATTCAATTCTTTGACGCCATCCTCCGCTAATTGCTTCGCTTCTGCGAGGACCGATTCTATCGGTTTACTGGCATGCTTGCCGCGCATTCGTGGAATATCACAGAAGGTACATAATCGATCGCAGCCCTCGGATATCTTGAGGTATGCGAAATGCTGTGGGGTAATTCTTAGTCGATCGGTATCCGGCAAAGCCCGAATCGGAGCAGGTCGGAATACCGTCCGCTGTTCGTGGTTACCCATAAGTCGGTCAGCCACTATGGTGACCTCTTCTCGACCAAAAACCCCCACTAGTGCATCAATTCCTGGTCGTTCAACCAACATCTCTTCTTTTTGCCGTTCTGCAAGGCAACCTGATACGATAACCCCCTTGAGTGCCCCTCTATTCTTCAGTTCTAACATCTCGTCAATAGCGGCGTAGGACTCCGTTCGTGCTTCCTCGATAAATCCGCAGGTATTGACCACGACAAAATCGGCATCAACCGGTTCTCGGACTAATTCGTATCCGTCAAGCTGCAATAACCCTAGCATGCGTTCGCTATCTACGGTGTTTTTGGGGCAACCCAGGCTAATAAAGGAATATCTTCCTTTGCAAACCTGGTCACTGTAGATCGGGAGATCACTCATATTGGCATATGGCCTTCTAAAGTATCCACTGGTGGTTTGCACGTTGCTGTTAAAACCAGCGGCTTTTATTGACAACGTTTAAAAGTGGTTTATGGTTCGTGAATTGTTTAACGTTCTCTAGTAGCGTGTCTAGATGGCGTTCTGCAACACGCGTTGAACACGCCGCTACGTGCGGCGTGATTATAACATTAGGATGTTTCCATAGTGGATCGTCAACGCCTAAAGGTTCAGTTTCCATTACATCAAGTGCAGCGCCCTGAATTTGTTTTCCTTCCAGGGCCTGCCGTAAATCCCTTAATGGCACAATGGCACCCCGTCCAATATTTATGAGATACGCGGTGTTCTTCATTTGGGAAAACCGTTTGGCGTCGAACATCCCTTCAGTTTCGGGCGTGTGCGGCGCTGCAATAACCACGAAATCACTTAGGCCCAATAGCTGTTCAAGTCCATTATCACCGGTGATAAATTCGACGTGATTGGGTGGACGGTCACAGTACGGATCTACAGCAACGACATCCATATTTAATTTTGAGCAATGGGAGGCAATTTCAGCGCCAATGCTGCCTAGCCCGATCAACCCAACGGTCATATCCGATAACTGTGAATGGCATAAGTCCATAGCAGTTACCATCCCGGGGCCAACGTTAAAATCGCTACGTGCATCTTCTCCACCCAAAGGAGCCCAGTTGGACTGAAGCTGCTGTCTAGTGTAGTACGGCATCCGTCGACAAAACATAAGGATATACATCAACACGTGATCTGCGATTACGTCATAAAATAGTCCCCGCATATTTGTTAACGTGCAAGAATGCTCTATCAAGTCGGGAAAAATATAATGTTCAAGGCTCGCAGTTGGACTCTGTATCCATCGCAAACAAGTTGAAGCAGCAAGCAACTCCGGAGTGATTTTTCCGTAAAAACCATCGGCATCGCGAATTTCGGACAAGGCAATTTGATAGGATCCGGCGTTGATTAAATGCAGGTCTTCGTTAACGGCGTCCAATAAATGTAAACGATGAGTATCTATCTCAGGGTGTATTACTAGTTTCATTCGCGCTGCCCTACGTCTATTTGAGGCCATGAGGGGTAGGCAACCTCGCCGACGTCAGGAACCTGCGTGCGATAGAGAGTTTTTCCGGCTGTAATGAATATGGTTTGTCCGGTTGCACCGCCAAACGCAAGATTAGTGATCACGTCCTCCGCAATAGGTATTCTCGCCAACATCACACCGTCGGGAGAAAGAACATAAACTCCCGTGGGAACGTCTCTATTTTCGTGGTTGCCACGGGGTGTTGCTATACCTGCAGCGATATACAAGTTTCCGGATGTTGTTAAGCGCATACCATCCGCACCGCGTCCTTTACCGAAATCCCACAATTGCTGCTGGTTTTCCGGATGACCACTGTCATTTAAGGAAAATTTCCAGATCTTGCGATTTCCGCCGATTTCAGGGCAACTATCTACGAGGTATAACACTGTTCCAGCCTGATTAACCGCTATACCGTTAGGACGCTGGATCGCTGGCTGCGTAAGTATTCTCTGTACGTCTCCGGCCGTGTTAATTCGATAAACGGCATCACAATCCATTTCCATGATACTCCGATCGTCATAGCAGGGATCGGTGAAATAGATATTACCAAATGCGTCCACGCATATATCATTAGGGGAATTGTAGCGTTTTCCTTCAAAGTACTCGGTAAGCACTTCGTACTCGCCAGATTCGAGGTTCGTTCGTGTAACACGACGCCCGCCTTCCGCTGACCCAAATTCGGCCCCTTCACAATGTAAAAGCCGACCCTCGGAATCAAACGTTTGCCCGTTAGTGCGATTACTTGGTTGTCTCCAAACAACACAATTGCCGTCAGGCGTCCAACGCATAATACGATTGTTTAAAATGTCGCTGTAAAAGACGCTCCCGTCAGCATGGTAAGCGGGCCCTTCAGTGAAGGCGAGCGACGCAACGGTAGTCAATTCCGCTGCCGATGGTTTAGCTAGGTCTTTGTAATCCACGATAAACGACTTTCTTAACCTTTAGGACAAATAAGTGTAGTTTGAATCGCCGCCACAATTGCGTCGGCGACTTGACATTTAGTCCCGTCAGCTTTCAATATACAGCTACCGTCAGGGTGCAACAATTCGATCTCGTTATATTCGGAATCGATAGCGGCCACGTCATTAACGACGATTAGGTCGCAACACTTACGTTGTGCTTTGGCAATAGCCCGAAAATGGTGATCATCTGTTTCCAGTGCGAATCCAACGACCCACTGATCGAGACGTTTTCTACCGCCTAACGTCGCAATTACATCAGATGTTTCAATAAGATCCAATCGAATACCTTTTCCGGTTTTGGATATCTTCCGAGATGCTAGTTGCGTCGGGCGGTAGTCGCAGGGAGCCGCAGCTCCAATTGCGCCATCAAAACTGGGGAAGTGCTCGACAGCCTTGCTCAACATCTCTTCAGTTGATAACACCGGAATTACCCGGGCTTCGGCGGGGTAAGCAACGTCTACTGGGCCAGACACGATTGTTACCTCGTGACCCAACGCCAAACAAGATTGGGCTAAGCAGGCGCCCATGCGACCGCTGGAAGAATTTGTAATATAGCGGACAGGGTCAATATGCTGGCGAGTTGGACCTGAAGTTATAAGTATCTTGGACATTTGATCCCGAAAGTAGAGTTTCAGCGTTATCTAGTTAGGATAATGCAGATCGATTGCTTCCATTATGGTATCGTATTCTTCTAGGCGACCAATTCCGTCGGTGCGACAACTAAGCCAGCCCGTGGTTGGGCCAATGACGATAGCACCATCTTCCTCAATACGTTGGATGTTTCGCTGGGTTACCGGTTTATTCCACATTTGGTCATTCATTGCCGGAGCTAAGACTATTGGTCCATTAAAAGCGAGAAAAGTCGTACTGGCGATGCAATCACTTACCCCATGCGTAGCTTTCGCTATAAAGTTCGCTGTGGCTGGTGCAATTAACAATAACTGACACGTCTGGGCCACCTTGACATGCGCACCAAAGGGCGCGTGATCGCCATCAAAAACCGATGTAATGACGGGATTTCCGCTTAACGCGAAGAACGTGGCCTCGCCAATAAAACGCTGGGCATTGGGTGTCAAGATTACGGTAACATTGTCACCTCGCTGAGCCAAACCTGAAACAATACCCGCCACCTTATAGGCGGCAATACCGCCAGTAACGCACACGCAGATTGAACGTGCATCCGTATTAGACGTGTCCGAGTTCATAGTTCCAAGGGATTAATATCCGGAACGTCCGTAACGACAGTTTCCCCCTCCGGCGTATGTACTTGATTATCCGTATCCAGTGTGATTTTATCTTGCAGAATCTCCTGAAGAACCAACTCCATCATGTTATCTGCTTGCATGTCAACGAGCGGACGTGAACCTTGTTTAAGTTGTACAATCCGTTTCTGAATCAACGTTGACAACTTGAACCGTCCACCAACTTTTTCAATGATAGCTTCTTCTTTAAGTTCTTCCAGCATAACTCTTAGTCTCCAACCTTTTCTAAAATGGAACAGATATCCGACATCGCTTGCATCGGATCTGAATTTGTGATTTGGTGCATGTATTTTTCGGAAATTGACATTTCGTCACGAGCAACTTGAAGTCGCCTGTTGATAGACTCTGGCGAATCGGTACCACGGTGTGTTAGTCGCCGTTCCAACTCTTCAATACTGCCGGCATGGATAAAAATTGTAGTAGCATCGGGAATCGAATTTAAAACACTAAACGCGCCTTGAATATCAATCTCTAAGATTACCCATAAACCATGATTTAGACCAGTGGTTACAGTTTCCCGAAGGGTACCGTACCAGTATCCACTAGCAAAAACATCCTTATATTCAAGGAAGGCATCTTGTTCACGTAGTTGGGTAAATGACGGTTCGTCGATGAAATGATAGGCTTCACCGTCCACCTCGGATTCGCGGGGTGGACGAGTTGTCGCGGATACACTGAGTTTTAAGGGTAATTTACAGTTTTTGAGTAGCAAATCTACGACAGTTGATTTTCCAGCCCCAGAGGGACCGGAAATAATCACTAATTTTCCGTTGGATTTTGTTGCAACCATAATTATTCGATATTTTGAACCTGTTCCTTAATCCGTTCAATTGCTGCCTTTGTGTCAACAACGAGATTAGCGATCGTGACGTCGTTTGCCTTTGACCCTATAGTATTTACCTCACGTAACAACTCCTGCGTTAGGAAATCAAGTTTCCGACCGTTGGCTGTCGAATCTACGAGAAGTTCGTGCATATGGTGAAGGTGGCTACCTATTCTGACAATTTCTTCTGATATATCACACTTGTCAGTATAAATTGCGATTTCACGAATAAGGTCCGTGTCATTTAAAGTGATCTGATGGTGTTCAAGGCGAGCATTTATTCTCTCTGTAATGCGCTCGGAGAATTGCTCAATGACCAACGGCGCTTGGGTTTTGATCCCGTCCAAGTTTGCGGTGATGACGTTTAAGTTGCGCTCAATATCATCCCTAAGTCGGGCGCCTTCGCTGAGCCGCATTGCGAGTAGGTTGGTGGTCGCGGCATCACACGCCGAAAGTATCAAATCCCCTAGACCGTTGTCCGTGTCGAACTCCCGTCCTGTGTGATTGACGACGCCGGGTAGAGTTATCAATAACTCTGGAGATAGCACAAGATCGGGATCGTTCAGTGAAGTTCGCAGTTGGTCCACATATTCAGTGATTAATGATTGGTCCAGTTGAACATTTTGGGTCCGCTGCAGTGACTCAATTCTTACATGGACTGAGACAGATCCTCGGTGGAGATGTCTTCGCAAAAGTGCGTCAACTTGGGGCTCAAACAAGTTAATGGAATCAGGAAGTCGAATATTCAATTTAAGATGTCGATTATTGACTGAGCGTAACTCGACAGTCACCGCATACTCGGAGTTGTTTGCATCCCCTGCGCCTTGTCCGGTCATACTGTGAAGCATGCGAATATCCCGTTAAGAATGGCCCCATTGATCCGAAATTACTACCAAACGGTAAACGGCTTTAAAGCAAGTGCATCGTCCAAACACCTATAAGAAACCTGGATTTACTTTCGGTCACCCGAAGTTGCACCGCTCTCTAGCTGTTCATCGTCTGCCGCGTCGTCTGACTTTGATTCATCAATATCTGGTTGCGTTGGTGCGACTGGCGTAGTAACTTTCGGGTTGTCTTCTGGTTCAATTGCAGGACTAACCGCAGGTGGAGTTTCCCCAGTGAGCCCGTCACTTCCCAACGCATCTATGGGCGCCGGATTTTCAGGACTGGGGGGCGAGATATCTGTTTGAATGTCCGCGTCCTCTCTTCCTTCGGTGATGGATTCTTGCACGCGGCTATAAAAGTATATTGTGAGACAACATAGTAGTATCCAGATAATTGTAAGACTTAACGTCAACCACATCAGAATATCGCCGCCGCGCGCACCAAATGCACTTTGGGCCGTGCCGGTCAAACTCCCAGCTATGCCGCCTCCTTTGCCGCGTTGTATCAAAATGATAAATATTAGAAAAAGCGAAATCAGGAAAAGAATCATTCCCAACAAACCTAGGAAAAATCCAGAGGTATCGGCGATCAACAAAAATTTAAACATTGCGCTGCAACATCCGATGAAAAAACGTATAAGACTAGTGGACAATCTACCAATTTGGCACGAATTATGCTTTTTGTAAATGGGCGAATCGCAAGAAACGTATGGCGATTGCCATTGAGTTATCCGTTCCGACTGGGACTATTTCAAGCGTTTTTAATTATGCCGGTAAAAGATTCGGCGCTAAGAGCCGCACCACCAACCAATGCCCCGTCGATATTGGGTTGGCTTAGTAATTCTCGCGCGTTTTCAGGTTTGACGCTACCGCCATATTGAATTCGCGTAGTGTCGGCGACACGATCATTAAAGCGAATACGTAACCACTCGCGTATATTACTATGGACCAACTCCGCTTGATCAGGAGTAGCGACCTTACCGGTGCCAATGGCCCAAACGGGTTCATAGGCAATCGTAACGGTTTCCATGTCGTCTATCGAGATGTCTGCCAAAGATTTTGCAAGTTGGTTTTCAACGACATTTGTAGTCTGGCCGGCGTTGCGCTCTTCTAACAGTTCCCCGACGCACAGGATTGGTTTTAGACCCGCGGCGATGGCGGACCTCACTTTTAAATTGATAAACTCATTTGTTTCAGCGAGGTCTGGAAGATGTCTTCGCTCACTGTGGCCAAGAATAACGTAAGTACATCCAAGGTCTATTAGCATTTCGGCGTTAAGTTCGCCGGTATACGCTCCCGCCTCTGCCGGGTAGAGATTCTGCGCGCCTAAGGCAACAGCTGAGGAGGCAAGCTGACTGGCGACTTCCGATAGGAAACCGGAACTTGGGCAAATGGCCACATCTACCGCGGCATTATCCGCAAGTTGATCGACGAGACCCGCCGTTAGATCAACAGCGCCGGACCGTGTCAGGTTCATTTTCCAATTACCCGCAATAAATATTTTTCTCATGGTGGCTTAAATCCTTAGGTTGCTAAAAAGTTGCGTTGAAAACGCCGGCCAATTCTTCTAGTTTTTTAAATGTCACAGCGAATTCCTTGGGAGACAACGCCTGGGGACCATCGGAAAATGCCTTTTCCGGATGGTCATGCACTTCAATGTGGACGCCGTCAGCGCCGGCCGCCAATCCAGCATAGGCACAAGCAGGGATGATATCGGGACGGCCAGTTGCATGGCTTGGATCCACAATAATTGGTAGATGTGTTAACGTCTTAATAGCTGCAACGGCCGCGACATCGTACAAATTACGAGTGGCTGAATCAAAACTCTTGATACCTCGTTCACACAACACCACATTTTGGTTTCCCGCGGCCAACACATATTCGGCACTCATAAGGAGGTCCGTAATTGTTGCACTCATTCCCCGTTTTATCAGTATTGGTTTGTCACATTTACCAACCTCGGTAAGAAGTACAAAGTTTTGCATGTTTCGCGCGCCAACTTGCAACATATCTGCGTACTCACATACCACCTCGACATTACGCGGGTCAGTTATTTCTGTTACGACAGGCACGTCGTAGCGATCGCCAACGTCACGCAATATTTTTAAACCTTCCACACCCAATCCCTGAAATGCGTATGGACTCGTCCGCGGTTTATAGGCCCCCCCACGAAGGATGTTAGCGCCAGCGGATACAACTGCAGATGCGATTGCATCTAGACCCTCGGACGATTCGATAGAACACGGTCCCGAAATCATGCAAAGATGGCCTCCACCAATCTTCACGTTACCTACATCTACAACGCTCGGTTGTGGATGTGCATCGAGGCTGGCTAATTTGTAGGGCGGTAAAATCGGAACGACGGATGCTACGCCCGGGAAAGCGCTAAGTTGGTCCGCATCAATCTTGGATTCATCCCCGATCACGCCGATGATCGTTCGAAATGTTCCGATACTCAAATGTGGCGTTAATCCCAAAGCCTCAATGTGCTGTTTCAATTTTTCGATTTGGTCGTCCGAAGTATCGGAACTGAGTATAATAATCAACGTGTGATGCCTCAAATTCGTTGCGGTCCGAGATCGTCGACGGAAATTTGACCAATTAGGGTGGGGTTCGTTAGTTATGCACGTCATGCATCTAAGCAAACCTATAGGTTTACCTTAGGATGTGGTTTAAGATTAACCTTACCACAGCCAATTAAATGCCGAAACACCAGTCCGAGAGTCGTTTAAATAAACCGGCGCAAAGCGTGGTGAGCATTCCTAATGAATCGGAACGCCAGTTACCGTGGCACGCGGATAGGTTCCGAGCACACGCACAGTGCGGGTATACCGCTGCAAACTCTCAATCGCGTTGCGCGCCGGTTGTTCGTTTTGATGGCCCACGAACTCAATAAAAAATACATATTCATTTGGCGCATTTGGGCGAGGGAATGATTCGATCCACGTTAGATTAATGCCCTCGGTTTTGAAAACGGACATGACGTCCGCCAAAGCCCCAGGGCAATGGTCCAATTCTAACAACAACAACGTCTTGTCGTCGCCCGTAGGCGACTGGATGTCAGTACCCAGCACCGCGAATCGTGTAACATTGCTCGTTATATCTTGAATTGACGCGGCGATGACTTGGACTCCAAAATGTTCCGCAGCCGCCGTGCTCGCAATTGCCGCTGCATCATTGTGAGTCGAACTGTTGTCTGCAGTGGCAATTATTTGAGCAGCCTCCGCGGAACTAGCAGCGCCAAATACCGAAACGTCCGGAAGGTTTGCGTCGATCCATCCGCGACATTGCGACAACGCCTGAGGTTTACTGTATACCTTACGAATTTCAGACAGCTTGCAATTCGCTATCAAATTATGATGGATGGCATAATTGATTTCCGCCGAGATCGCGATATCCGCAGTTGCCAGGATATTCAGCGTATCGACAATTCTGCCATCTGTACTATTTTCCAAAGGAACGACACCGTACGTTGCGATGCTAGATTGCATCGCTTCAAAAACCGAAGCAATTGTATTCACCGGAACGAATTCCGTTGACTTACCAAAATGCTCCTGGCTCGCTAAGTAGCTATAACTGTAAATAGGTCCAAGGTATGCGACTTGTGGCAACGCAGTCATAACATCGGTTCTCGTTAAGATATAAAAATACGCGCAATCGCGAACATAACTTAAAATCGTGGTAGCGATAGACTATTTAGTATTGCCCACAATTCTATGGGATACACCGTCAATTAGGGAATAGCGGTCAACCGTTTGCTGATAAACGTAAGTTAGTATCGCCTTGAGCGCACTACTATCAGTCTTTGGACACTCTGCCAATTTGGCACGTGGTACCACTATTGTCAGCACAGTGCAGTGCATGTCTCTCGCGATAAAACAACCATATCAACCGTATTTGCGGCTATTTTGTGCGTAAATACGGTGATACGTAAATGAATGGCACGGCCTTTGCGTAATGTCTTATTCGTTAGCAAATTGATGCGGTTAAATTAGGTAACGTTTTGCTAATTATAAAACAGTCAAATCGCAGTTTCATATATTGTGGTGAGTGCGACGTAACTCGTAGGAGATAAATGTTATGGCAAGTGGCGAAAAAATCATCGGAATTGATCTAGGAACGACTAATTCTGTGGTCGCGGTCGTCGAGGGCGGCGTTCCAACAGTTATTCCAAACCCAGAAGGCAATCGTTTGACCCCAAGCGTCGTGGCTTACGTCGACGGAGCGGAAACGCATGTCGGTGAACCCGCTCGGCGTCAAGCAGTGACCAATCCAACTAGAACTATCCAGTCGATAAAACGCTTTATGGGTCGGCGATTCAACGAAATTTCGGACAACGACCGTTTAGTATCCTACAAAGTAAGCAAGAGCGATTCCGGCTACGTTGAAATTAATGTTGACGATAAAAGCTATTCGCCGCAAGAAATTTCGGCAAAGACGTTACGAAAACTGAAGGAGTCGGCTGAGGCATATTTAGGACATAAGGTAAATAAGGCAGTTATTACTGTTCCCGCCTATTTTAATGATTCGCAACGGCAAGCGACTAAGGACGCTGGCCAAATAGCTGGACTTGAAGTGGCACGTATTATTAATGAACCTACTGCCGCGGCCCTAGCATATGGACTCGACAAGGACAAAAGTGAACGGATTGTCGTATTCGACCTTGGGGGTGGAACGTTCGATGTGTCTGTGCTGGAAGTAGATGATGCCGGCGATTCAGATAACGAGAGTCGCGTTTTTGAGGTATTAAGCACGGCGGGCGATACCCAACTCGGCGGTGACGATTTTGATGCAGCGCTTTTGAATCATGTGGCGGACGCATTTCAGAATGAAAACGGCGTGGATTTACGAAATGACACCATGGCCTTGCAGCGGTTGTATGAAGCTTGCGAAAAAGCAAAAAAAGACCTAAGTTCCGTCCCTCAAACTGACATTAACCTACCCTTCATTACGGCCGACGATTCGGGTCCCAAACATATGCAAATGACGATCACCCGTTCCACGTTTGAGGAAATGATCGACTCATTGGTTGACCGGTGCCGTGAACCTGTTCAGCGGGCTTTGAAGGATGCGGGGATCGCCGCATCTGATATCGATGAGGTAGTATTGGTTGGTGGGTCAACTCGCATTCCAAAGGTACGGGAAATGGTGGTTAACCTTTTTGGCAAGGAACCGCATCAGGGTGTAAATCCAGACGAAGTCGTCGCTATGGGAGCTGCGATTCAGGGAAGTGTTCTCGCTGGTGATCGCACGGATGTATTACTATTGGATGTTACGCCACTCACCGTTGGTATTGAAACTGAAGGTGGTGTGATGACAGCGTTGGTTGATCGCAATACTACAATTCCTGCGGAAAAGAAGAACGTGTTTAGTACCGCCGCCGACAATCAACCCGCGGTCACGGTTAAAGTCTATCAGGGCGAAAGGAAAATGGCGAAAAACAATAGGCTGCTGGGCGAGTTTAATCTCGAGGGAATTCCACCCGCACCGCGAGGCGTACCACAAATTGAAGTGACGTTTGATCTTGATCAGAATGGAATTCTGAACGTTACGGCAAAAGATCTCGGAACACAAAAACAAGCTAATGTCCGAATCGAGGATTCGGCTGGGTTGGATGATGAGGAAATCAATCGCATGCGAAAAGACGCCGAGGAACACGCCGATGACGACAAAAAACAGTTTGAGTTGGTAGAGGCTCGTAATAAGGGCGAACAACTAGCGTATCAACTTGAAAAAACAATGTCGGAAAGTGGAGACAAATTGTCTGAGGAGGACAAGGCTCCTCTTACCGCCGCAATCGAAAAGGTTAGACAGTTGTCGATGGGTGAAGACATTGATGAAATCACGTCCGCCGTTGACGAACTCGAGCAGACAGCGCAGGCGTTTTCCAAGACGTTATATGAAGCAACTTCCGAGGATGGTGCCGATGATGCTGCCACGGATGACGATGCCATAGACGCGGAATTCGAAGTCAAGGATGACGGTGAGGATGCACCGGTTGATCAACAAGAGGTGGATGACGAGGAATAGTCGAATTTCAAGCAAGATGAATACACGGGCATCACAATTGAATAAATTGTGATGCCCGTGTTTTGGTCAATATGAGTCCCATTTAGGCCCGTCCGCTAGCGCCGTTTAGCGTTCAACGCCCCAGTTGGATAAAATATCATCCGCGCCAGGCGTTAACCTAGTTAACTTTTCGATCACACTCTGTTTTCCAGAGGCATCTGCCGCTTCATACTGACGCTTAAGTTTACCGATTTTCACCTTACGATGGCGTCGACGTTTAACTTCTTTGGCTCGTTCGCTACATCCCACGTTGGATACTCCGATTTATTCGAATGGCATTTGTGAATCACATCAAATACGAGTTTGTTGTGCTGATTCTCTTGTAGCATGACCTAACATTCTCGTCAATTCCCTTGAAACTCTCCCGTTGTAGAAAATACCAACTAATGATAGATTGAGAGGTTCAAAACAGAGCGCAAAAGGCAACGCATGGAATCGTATTCATTGCTGGCCCTAAATCGCATAGAACCTTAGTCCCGAATCAGACTGCGTACTGTCTAATTTGGTAAGGAATGGTGAATTCACAACCAGATTCATCGTTCTGCGTTATTTATGAAAAGAAGTTGTAACTATGGTAAACCGTAACCTAATTCGAACACTGGAAGATACTGAACTCGTAGCTGAACTTGAAGAAATGTTTGGCTCCGATAGTGAAAACACAATTCTCGACGAGGCTATCAACGCGGACGCAAATTTTGACGTCAACGCGATCGTCCAAGGACAAGTTATTTCAATAACCGATGGCGTAGTGCTTGTCGACGTCGGTGCCAAAAGCGAAGGTACCATCTCAATCAATGAATGGGATCCCGGGGAAGAACAGCCCACTGTAGGTTCTTCGGTGCAAGTATTGATTGAGGAAGTCGAAGACGAGTTGGGGCCCGCAAACGATCCACACGGCTTGGTCACTCTAAGTAAACGTAAAGCTGAAAAAATTCTCGCTTGGACAGCGATGATGGAACAAATCGACGAAGGACAGATTGTTAAAGGTTTTGCGACGCGAAAAATAAAGGGCGGACTGCTCGTTGATATCGGCGTCAACGTTTTCTTGCCTGCCAGCCAGGTTGATATTCGCCGACCTCACGATATTGCTGATTACATCGGACAGGAACTCGAATGCGAAGTGCTTAAAATTGACGAAGCACGTCGCAACATCGTGGTCTCGCGACGTTCACTTATTGAGCGTCAGCGGAAATCCGATCGCGAAGCACTTTTAGCAACGCTCAACGAGGGAGAGAGTAAAGTAGGAATCGTCAAGAATATCGCCGATTTTGGCGCGTTTGTGGACTTGGGCGGAATTGACGGGTTACTGCATATCACCGATATGAGTTGGGAACGGATTGGGCACCCGACGGAAATGGTTACCATAGACCAAGAAATCGAAGTATTGATATTGAGGATAGACCACGAGAAGGAAAAAATTGCTCTGGGCCTTAAGCAGAAGACAGCTAATCCCTGGGATGGTGTTGAAGAACGATATGAAATCGGTGCTAAGGTTACCGGTGAGGTCGTCAACGTGATGAGCTACGGCGTGTTTGTTAAACTTGAACCAGGTATCGAAGGGCTAGTTCACATTTCGGAAATGTCGTGGACTAAACGGATTAATCACCCGAATGAAATCGTTCAAATAGGGGACGAAATTGGAGTCGTTGTGCTTTCTGTAAATCGAGAGGGGCAGCAATTGTCGCTCGGAATCAAACAAACGCAAAATAATCCCTGGACTGAAGTAGAAGCTAGATACCCGGTTGATGCGGTGGTCAAGGGGTCCGTCCGCAACCTTACAAATTACGGTGCGTTTATTGAACTCGAAGAAGGTATTGATGGGCTGTTGCACGTGTCAGATATTTCTTGGACCCGTAAAATCAGTCATCCAAATGAAGTCCTTGAAAAAGGTCAGGAAATTGAATGTAAGGTGTTGTCCACTGACATCGAACGTAGACGAATTGCGCTTGGTGTGAAACAACTCGATTCCGATCCATGGGAATCTGACATTCCAGAGCGATATAAATCCGGCCAGAAACTTTCTGGGAAAGTAACCAAAATCACAAATTTTGGTGTTTTCATCAGCCTTGAAGATGGACTTGAGGGATTGCTTCACATCAGCGAACTCGCGGATGAAAAGATCGAAAATCCAGAGGACCTTGTCAGCGTGGGCGACGAACTTGAGGTGAAAGTATTGAGAGTCGATATTGAAGATCGTAAAATTGGTCTCTCGCGTAAACGAGTTGACTGGGAGGACGACGGAATCGCAGAAGAAAATGCAATTCGACCGGAACAATTCCTGCCCGACGATCTCAAAGGCGGACTAGGGAATGCGGGTCCTCTTTTCGCGTCCGAAGAAGCTCCTGAAGAAGAAGCCGAAGAAGCTCCTGAAGAAGAAGCCGAAGAAGCTCCTGAAGAAGAAGCTCCTGAAGAAGAAGCTCCTGAAGAAGAAGCTCCTGAAGAAGA
>JABHUV010000024.1 GCA_018658605.1 Planctomycetaceae bacterium
ACCTTTCGCCGCCGCAAGAATATCCGCCGCTGACGGTTTGTCCGCCCCGCCACCTTTCGCCGCCGCAAGAATATCCGCCGCTGATGGTTTGTCCGCCCCGCCACCTTTCGCCGCCGCAAGAATATCCGCCGCTGATGGTTTGGTATCAGGAGACGGGGAATCGTCGTTATCTCTATCATTACTTTCCGGAACACTACCCCCGACCAACTGGCAGACCCTCGCCCATTCCACTGCGTTTGCATGGATTCCCGTATTTATTCCGGCCACGACCTGGATAATACCACTGCGAACAATAAACACTGAATCAGAATACTCTGATTCATTAAAAATAATATCGCCCGGTTCGTATACGTGTAGCGTTGCGAACTCAGCCATCCGATCCAGTAACTGTTCGTCGATCCCCTCAAACACCTTAAGGCGCCTTAAATGCCCATTGAGCACACGCTCTCGGTAAGCGTCGTCAACCTTTTCCCGATAACCGGCATCCTTTTGCAATTGATCAAAGATGCTTCTCAGGAATTCAATGACATAACAATCCTGTTCGGCTATGACAGTTGCGGATCTCGGCGCGAGTGTCATACAACTCATTTCGCCGAAGACATCCCCAGCGTACATGAAACCCTTGCGTGTCTGGTAGTCAATGTCGACTGGGCCGTCGTTAGCAATCATCTCCGGCGCACGTGATCGGGAATTACTGCGGCGCTGACTTTTCGACTTACTAAAGGGATTCAACTTGTCGAACCAACCCTTCGTCGCTGCGATGCGACGAGTGTTATCGAGCAATATTGCAGCAGCTACTGGAACAGTCGCGTCTCGCTCCAAACCGGCATTCGAGTCGCCAACAACCTTCCCGACATCTTCGCTACGGGTAATATAAAAACCACTGTTACCCGCTTCCCCTTGACGGCAAATAACCTCTCCGCGACAAAAACGGCGCAAGACGATCGCACCTGGAAATTTTTCAACGGATACCTTTTTCTTCAGCCCACCGAACAACTCAAAACCCGCCAACTCTTGGGAATTCAATATTTGATCCCCGTTTCGTAGCTCTAACTCGACTTCGGGCTTCACGGTAAGTGGCTTTAACGTGTCTTTCAATGCCGGGCTTTCAAAAATGGTCTGCTTTTGCACGCAACCGAAGTTCGACCTCAACAACGGTTAGTTACGCTACGCGGTTCCATTAAACCAAAATCATGAAACATTTTCGTACTTGATTTTGGTTCCTCTTAATTATCATAATATATAGTAGTCGATAAATAGAATGTTTATAGGCGCTTTCCACTCTTACTTCGTCACGAATACAATTTATCTTGGAAGCAATTCGTTGGTAATTAACCGAGGACATGCCGCGTGGTGTCTCACCAGTCTTGGCCTGGTCGTAGTTGCGACGGGCCTTTACATCCCCTACGCCAACAATGCATTAAACGGCGCTACGGGTAACAGTATTACCGGCCTACTCTTTGGTGTCACCGGTACACTCGCCATGATTTTTGCAGGTCTCTTGGCTGCGCGAAAACGTATCGTGACCAGAAAACTGGGGTCGATTTCTTGGTGGCTCAAAGGGCATCTCTGGGTAGGCTTGGTCAGCGTACCTTTAATATTTTTCCACTCAGGCTTCCGGTTTGGCGGCTTGCTTGAACAGCTAACCATGTGGTGTTTCTTGTTAGTAATTATCAGTGGCGTAATTGGCCAGGTCCTGCAGCACGTGACACCACGATTTATGAAAACCGCGGTACCTCAACAAGCCATATTCGAACAAGTGGAGGTTGCCATTAATTCGCTTAAAAAGGCAGCCGACACGCAGGTCCTTACCGTATACGACACCCTGTTTATGGACGTTGAGGATGGCGGCCAAGAATCACCGGATGATTTCCTGCGCGATTTTTACTTGCGGCACGTTCGAACATTTTTACAACTCGACGTCAATCCAGATTCCTCATTACTTAACGCGACGCAGGCCGAAGGGATATTTGCGACGGTCCGTGAGGGTATTCCACGCAAGATGGTGCCCGTCGCCGTGGAATTAGAGTCGATCTGCAACGAACGACGGCAACTCATCTCGCAAAACAAACTACAATGGATTATGCACGGGTGGACTCTGATTCACATACCGCTTTCCATGTCGCTGCTTATCCTTACGTTCGTGCATGTCATCATGTCGCTCTATTTTTAATCGGTTTCCGGACACACAGTACTTATGGTTGATAGCAGGTTCATTAAGTCGATCTCACAACGTTTTGATATCGAGACTGCGAGATACCCCAACAAGCTCCGCCGCTTGCGTTGGCGGGTCACTTGCACCTGCGCCTTACTCACCTTGCTAATAATTATTGCCAACCTAGCGGTGAGTGGCGACGCAGTCTTTCAATCACGTCCAGTCACGTTTAGCCATGCTAGTTTAGCTGCCGACTGCAAGCAATGCCACGATGCCAGTTTCCAACTTCCACGCAGACTGCTTGGGAACACCGATGCGTTATTTATTCATAGTTGTGAGCAATGCCACGAACAACGCTTGGCAGACCACCACGGCAAACCCAGTGATTTATCAAATATCACCGATTGTGCATCTTGTCACAGTGAGCACCGCGGGCAAACCTCCCTTACGAACGTGTCCGATTCGCAGTGTGTCACTTGCCACAGCGATATCAACGTCAACACTGATCACCACCAATCCGCCTTCTCCAACACGATTAACTCCATCGACACGCACCCCGAAATCGTTTTGCTGAAGCAATGGATTAACTCGCGTCCGGCAACCACCCACGGCGTACACCAAGTGGCAACGCTCGATGGCAATCAAAATGAACATTTTACCGACGGTAGCAACATTAAGTTCAATCATGCTGTCCACCTACGCGAAAATGGAGTTCTCGTTCCTCCCGATCACCCTGACTATGGTCGTCCGGCAGGGAACGGTTCCTCAACCACAACGCTTGACTGTGCGAATTGTCACACGCCGGACGCAATCGGGCAGGGGATGCAGCCCATTAAGTATGAACAGCATTGTGCCAGTTGCCACCAACTCTCCTATACCTCGCTATTAGCCAAAACTCCGCTGGCAAACAACAAACCTCTCCCACATGTCAGCCCTGAATTGATCAACGGAATACTTCGCGATCGTCTAATAAATTATCGCAAATCACAAAACATTCCAGCAAGCGGGGATCCAAACCAAATCGATGTTTTTGGCGCGACCCGCAATCCTGCCAAAATCCCCCTGTCCGAGAATAAGCAATCGGACTGGGACTGGGTTGAATCGCATTTACCGAGCATGCAAGCGCTCTTGTTTACCGGCGGCAAAACCGCTGGACAGGGCGATCTTCAAAATGGCTGCGCGCTGTGCCACACCTTTGATAGCCACCAAATTGCAAAACCGAACGAATCGATTATCAACTGGCATATCCGACCTTCTAACATACCTGATAAGTGGTTGGTCCACTCGAAGTTCCCGCACGACCGCCATGCCCAAACCAGTTGCGTTAAATGCCACTACACAATCAGCCAGCAAAACGACGGTTTAGTATCCGCCAGACAGAGTGTCAATAGTAGCGACATTCTGATACCGTCCATTAAGACATGCCAATCCTGCCACACTGACGAGCGTGCCAAAACTCCCGCCATCGCTCGCGGCCGATGCGTCCATTGCCACGACTACCATAACGACCATGTGTCACAAAATAAATTTAGCCGAGGGGAGCCGTAAAGATGCAACGCTCTCTTTCCAAATTATTGGTCTTCCCAGTCATCATAATGGCTGCTGCTGTGCTATTCCCCATAACAAGCCCAATACCTGTTAAAGTCATACCGCATAGCCTAACGCCCGTGGCCTCCACCATCGCCTCAGAGATTGATGACTCCAGCCCCACCAGCAATGCCCACAATGTCGGCGCGCGCACGTGCGCATCCTCTACTTGCCATGGGAGCCCCCGTCCAGACACGGAACACGCGAATATGATTCGACGTGACGAATATATGATATGGCTTGAACAGGATGCACACGCCCGTGCCTAC
>JABHUV010000203.1 GCA_018658605.1 Planctomycetaceae bacterium
CACAATGACAAATGGTCTTCAATTCGGTTAGGTCATCAGCCCAAGCGAGTAGTTGTTCGCTACCTGGGAAGAGTTCTCCGCGAAAATCCGTCCGTAAGCCATAACAAAGAACGGGAATATTGAGTTCGTCGGTAACGTCCGTAAGTTGTACGACTTGCGCTTTTTCGAGAAACTGGGCTTCATCAATCAGCAGACAATGAATATTAGCTGTAGCTGCTATGTCGCGGACGAGGTGAAACAGATTATCGGTGTTGTTGAAAATAGTTGCTGGTGTTGTAAGGCCGATTCTAGAAGATACATGTCCATCACCACTGCGCGTGTCGATGGCAGGTGTTAGCACCAAGGTTTCCATGCCTCGTTCTTGGTAGTTATAGCTAGCTTGTAACAGACTTGTTGACTTACCAGCATTCATCGTTGAATAATAAAAGTACAATTTTGCCATGCGCAATATTGTACACGATGCTTTTGCCGGAGGCGTCCCCCGTTCCCCCTGCTGCTACCGCACTCCGTGTTGGTAAAAGAATATCCCAGAGACGAGTGTTACTGTGGCGGCGATGCTCAGAAACATCGCGTTGTAGCCTGCCACGACAACAATCCACGCGATGATTGGCATTCCCACGACCGCGGAGCTGTCAAACGCCATCATTGCTAGAGCTGTTCCCGTACCACGGTGCTTAGTTGGAAATGATTCGAGTGTTAGTGAAGTCATGCAGTGATACGTTAGACCGTGTCCTGTGCCGCAGCAAAAAGCAGGGATGATCAGAGCCCATAACCGGTCAGGTGCGATAAAACAAAAACCGATGTAACCCACAACCATTGCAACAATACCCACTAGCAAAACCTTGCGACGGCCGATGCGGTCTGGTGCGCTTTTGACCAGCAAGCGGATCGTAATGCCCCAGCCCGCATAAATTACGTAGAAAATAGTAATAAATCCGACTGTGCCAAAAACAGGAGCCGTTAGCGATTCATCTAAAATAAACTTCTTTAATAAGTGCAACGGAACGGTCATACACAAACCAAAAGCAGCGTTGACGTAGACGATACTGCCAGGCCAATATTTTTTAACAGTGGTTAAAAATCTCCGTAGACTTAATATACCTTTTGCTCGATTGCCACTGGTCACTGGCATGAAAATCAGGATTACCATCGAGGTTAAGATGGATCCAGAACCTGTCCAAAAGAATAGCTGGAAATCCTCAGCAGTTGGTTGAGTTCCTAAAATACTATCTCCCAATAGTGGGCCAAGCACAAATCCAAAGAAACCACTGACGCCTAAAATCCCGATTGCTTCGGTGCGCCGATCTACGGGCGTCGTTACCGTGATATAGGTAATGGAACTAGTAAAGACGCAGGCGACTCCCAAGCAGATGATTCCGCGGGAAATATAAAGTAACGCGTTTACATCGGTGATGAAGAGGTTGGAGAGGAAGCCTACGAGGAAAAAAACATAACCGGTCATCCACATGTTTTTTGAGCCGAATCGATTGACCATTTGGCCGAGCCAAGGTCGCGCTAAAAAGCTAATGATGAGGCCGCTCGAAGTGATGTAGCCAAGGTCGATTAACGCGCGCTCACGGTCACCCGCGTGTAAATATTCAATCCATTGTGCGTAATGCACAAGCAGTGTGTTGGCCGGGACAAACAACAGATTGCAAACAAATGCTAAGGCAAATGAACGATCATACAGTTTGCCAGGTGTGGGCGAGATCTTAGTTGTGGACATGATGCAGAGCGGTAGGCAATGACAGGTAGGACAACACAATCGCTTAGTCTAACATTAAATGCAAACCTGAAACATTACGCGATGTTTTTTAGTGACAAATCTGACTCTCATACATCATCAGTATCGATGAGCGGAAATGTGATTTGAAACGTGGTGCCTTGATCCGCTGCACTGATTACCTCGACTTCGGCACCGAAAGCGTTAACGAGGTGTTTGACAATAGCAAGACCCAATCCCGTGCCACCTAATTGACGAGAACGAGCTTTGTCGACGCGATAAAATCGCTCAAAAACTCGATCCTGATGATCAATGGGAATACCAATACCGGTATCAGTTACCTGCAGATGTACGGCCTGTGGTTCTGCTTGAATATTGACTGTCACGGTGCCATCTTCGGGCGTATATTTCAATGCGTTGTCGACGAGGTTGTCTAAGATTTGTGTTAAGCCATCTGCTTCGGCAAAGATCCAAACAGAGTCGCTTTGATTGGAAACCAAGGTGATATTTTTCTTGGCTGCGTGCGATTGGTGATCATTAAGGCAACGCTGGGTAATTTCGGTCAGATCTACAGATGCAAAATCAGTTACGTTTTCCCCCGATTCCAATCTTGCGATACTCAATAAATCCTGAATCAACAGATTAAGGCGGTCTGACTGTTCGACAATACGTGTTAGGAACAGCATATTGTTATCGGCATCATGAATCGCTCCGTCAATCAACGTTTCTGCAAATGCTTGAATGGATGCTAAAGGTGTTTTCAATTCATGCGAAACATTTGCCACAAAGTCGCGGCGCATGTTCTCTAATCGATGAATTTCCGTGATGTCATGAAATACGATAATCACACCAGGATTTTTCGAACTAGAGGAGTGGCTTGAACTGGGAATTGCCGAAGCACTCAAAGAGAGATGTTGTTCATGGGGTGTTAGTAGTTCAATCTTGCCATGAAACGGTTCATCACTTTTACGTGCTTTGTGTACGGTTGTTTCAATCATTTGGTTCCGCAACACTTCCCAAATTGGTCGACCTTAGTCCCGATTTACATCCAAAGAAAACATGCGGCATACGGCTTCGTTGGCAAAACGGATACAGTCAGATCCATCGACCGCAATAACTCCTTCCTTCATGCCTTCGAGTACGACAAGCAACTCGTTATGATTTCGTTCGAGTTGACGCATGCGTTTGCTGAGTGTTTTACTGAGGTTGTTTAGCGTTTGTCCAAGTTCGTCAAATTCGTTGCCTTTGGATAGGTTGCGCGGCTTTTTGATTTGGCCAGACGTCAATTCGCGAGCTTCTTCGATAAGTTGTACGACGGGTTGAGTCATTTTTGAAATTCCAATTCCCGCGATAGTGAGACCACCGACAATGATGATGAACACGAGTGTTGCTATTTTCAGTTGTATATTGGCGATCTGATCAGAAACTTGCTGTGTGTTAACAGCCACACGGAGACAACCGATCGCCGTGTCTTGATGCTCGATCCGGTAGGCAACGTACAACATTTCAATTTCCAATGAGTCACTAAAACGTGTGCTGCTGCCGTCACCAGTCTTCAAGGCCGCAATTAACTCGGGTCGGTCACGATGATTGTTGAGTTGCAGTGGATCTTTGTGCGAGTCCGCAAATACTTGCCCCTGTTTTCCAACCAGCGTGATACGAGTGTTTATTTGTGGTGCAATGGTTGCAATGACACTCTGGAAATCGTCAATATTCTGGTACGCGAGAGCTTCGGTGGCCGGACTCTGCAACGATATTGCTGTGTTACGCAAACGCAATTCAAGTTGGTTAATTATCTGTTCATGTTGCCAGCGAATGGTAGTGGCACCAACGATAACGCTGCCGAGAACAATCAGCAGCGAAAAATAAATGAATGGCTTCCAGAATAATCGTGTTGACCACATAAGGTTGATTTCAAGTTAATAATAGACAGGGAACAAATTGAAAAGTGTTTCTGCGCATCTGCCGTTAAATTGTGTTATTCGTTTTTATAGCGATATCCGATTCCATGGACTGTCTCGATAAAATCGCCACAGTCGCCTAGCTTTTTACGGAGAGCTCGAATATGTACGTCGATGGTTCGTTCCAGCACGATGGTGTCATCACCCATAATGGCATTCATCAGCTCCGCTCTGTTAAATACTCGCCCAGGGTGTTTCATTAAGTGCCACAGTAAATCAAATTCGGTTGGTGTAAATGCAATATCTTCACCGTCAATGGTCGCTTTGAATTGAATACGATCTAAGACAATTCCGTCGGCGGATAGTCGGCCGGAGTCATCGTCCATAGACCCTTCTGTGCGTCTCAGTAAGGACTTGATACGCTCCAACAGGATACGCATTTTGAATGGTTTGGTGACATAATCATCGGCTCCCATTTGAAACCCAACGAGTTGATCGATTTCTTCGCCTCGAGCGGTCATCATTAATACCGGGAGGTGTTTGATGAGTGGATCACTGCGAATATGTCGGCAGACTTCGAACCCATCCATGCCCGGTAACATGATGTCAAGTAATACAATGTCTGGGATATGTTTGCGTACTCCTTCGAGACCCTCGGTGCCCTCGTCAAAAACAAGAACATGGTATCCACGCGACTCAAGATTATATGTCAGAATCTCTTGTAACGAAGGCTCATCTTCGATTATGAGAACGGTTTGAGTTGTCATATGGAATGACCTCTTGTAGAAGACGTCGTCTGTTTAATGTTATTGAAACGGCTTAATGTGGTCGCCGCCCACCAATGAAAATACCTCATCGCAGATATTGCAGCTCTGGTCGCCTACGCGTTCTAGCGACCGTGCGATGAGGATTTGAGCAAGTGGCCCTGCTAAATCAGGTTCTCCTTTTAGGGCTTCGAGAGCAACTTCTTCGCTGAGTACTTCACGCATAATTTGATCGTTGAGTGAATCAACATATTCATCTCGATTGCGATATTTATCGGCTTGTTTGGAATCTTTATTGATGTACGATCCGATTGCCCCGTTGACCATCTCACGCACGGCATGGCCCATTTGAATAATTCGTGGTTCGGGATTCATTGTCGAACGAGCCATCATTAATTGTAATAGCTCCACAATATTTACCGCTTGGTCGCCTATTCGTTCGAGATTCGAAGTCACGTGTGAAACGGTCAATACATACCGCAAATCAGTCGCCACGGGTGTATAGACGGTGAGGATGCGGACCACTTCGCTGTCAATGGTGACTTGTAGATTGTCCATCACATCTTCTGATTTCAAAATGACATCGGATACATCTAAGGAGATGTCTTCGAGCCCTCTTACGACAGTGGCTATCATAGATTCAGCCAACTCGCCCATTTCTACGAGACGATGTTGTAGTTCGATGAGTTCTTGATCAAAACGTTTCATTATCCGTACCGCCCTTGAATATACATTTCAGTTTTATCTTCGCGAGGGTTCAAAAACATATCCGCAGTGGAACTATGTTCAATTATTTCACCCATTAGCATAAAGATGCATTCGTCGGTTGTCCGCCGCGCTTGCGCCATGTTGTGGGTAACAATGACGACGGTGTAGTCATCTCGGAGAGACTCAATCAAGCCTTCGACTTGCTCGATACCCTCAGCATCCAGTGCACTACATGGTTCATCCATTAGGATAACGTCAGGTTTGAGTGGAATCAGCCGTGCAATGCATAGTTTTTGTTGTTGTTCGAGGGTTAAAGTTGTAGCTCGCGTCTTGAGTTTATCTTTTACGGTATCCCATAGTGCGACTTGTTCAAGTGCTTGCTGGACCACATCATTACGCTCGTTACGAGTCAGTTGTTTGTGTGTTTTGTGAAGATTTGCGCCAAACAGAACGTTGTCATATATGGATATTGGCAATGGATTAGGTCGTTGAAAGACCATGCCGATTCGTCGTCGTAACTGACGCGCTGTAACATCATCGTCATAGATGTTTTTGTCCAGAATTTCGATATCTCCCGTTGTCTTGACGTTCTCATATCGTTCATTGATGCGGTTGAAGCATCTGAGCAGTGTTGTTTTTCCGCACCCAGAAGGGCCAATCAAACCAGTAATAATTCCCTTGCGGATGTCGATGTTAACGTCCTGTAAGGCTTGAAAGTCACCATACCAAAGATTCAAATCACGAACGCGGATGCTGAGTTTGTCATGGGTTTCGGGCGTATTTGGTGGATTCCAGTTTTGCCTTGCCGGTTCCGCTGTGGCGTTTACAGTGGCAGGGTTGGGATCTATTGCAGACGTAGACATTATCCAAAATCTCCGGTTACATAGTCGTGAGTTAATTGATGTTTAGGATTACTGAATATTTGTTCAGTGGGTCCAACTTCGATCATTTCTGATTTATTGAAAAACGCGGTGTGATCGGCAAGGCGACGTGCTTGTTGGACTAGATTGGTGACGAGAATAATGGTCATCTCTTTCTTGAGTTCGACTAAAACATCTTCAATTTTCATTGTGGTGACTGGGTCGATAGCAATGGAAAACTCATCGAGACAGAGGATCTCCGGTTTATGTGACAACGCACGAGCAATCGTGAGTCGTTGTTGTTGGCCACCGGAAAGTTTTGTGCCTAATAGGTTGAGGCGATCTTTAACTTCGTCCCACAACATAGATTGTTTTAGACAGTGCTCGACCAGTTCATCAAGTTCTTGGCGGTCATGAATACCCGCTCGCCGTGGAGCGTAGGCAACGTTTTCGTAAACAGACATCGGTAAGCCAACGGGCAATGGAAAAACCATACCGATCCGGCGACGTAAGGAGTACACATTTTTAATACGAGAAATATCGGTACCATGGACCAAGATCGTGCCCACCGTTTTGGAAGTCGGTTCAAATTCCAGGGTGCGGTTGATTGATTTTAGGAACGTCGTTTTTCCAGCGTTGGCTGGACCAATAATGCCAAAGATCGTTTGCTCTGGAATAGTGAGAGAAATATCACGCAGGGCAATTTCCTTGCCGTAAGAAATAGTGACGTCTTGAAATTCAATATGTGGAGCTTGTGCAGTCATCGGTTACCATTTCTTCCTTGAGCGGAGATAGATACGGAAACCAATTGAAATACTGTTAACAGCAATCACTAAACCAATCATAACAATGGCGGTGCCGAATTTAAAGGATTCGGGGACGTTTTGCCACTGTGTTGAAATGATATACAAATGATATGACAAAGCCATGAAGCGGTCGTCGAGGGAATAGGGAACCAACGAGGCCCAACCGGAGTCGGCGATGCGGGACGATATCATCGCCCCGGTAAATAAAATGGGCGCTGTTTCTCCAGCAGCTCGAGCAACCTGTAAAATCACACCTGTCAAAATACCACTAATCGAATTTGGCAATACGATGGTACGGATTGTTTGCCATTTGGAAGCGCCCATATTCCAACAAGCGACTCGGAATGGCTGCGGTACCGAGGCTAGGGCTTCTTTGGTACTAGTAATGATGACCGGTAATGTCATC
>JABHUV010000023.1 GCA_018658605.1 Planctomycetaceae bacterium
AAGAGGCGGATAAAGACATCTCACGAGAATTGCGGGAGCGGGGTCTTTTGGTATTACTAGATCAAATTCTGCATGACTACCCGTTTTGCTGGCGCGCAGATGAGGACCCGTTGATTCAATATCCACGAGAGAGTTGGTTTATTCGGACCACGGAGTTTAAAGATCAGTTACTTTTGAACAATCAAAAGATCAATTGGCAACCCGAGCATATTAAAGATGGGAGGTTCGGGAATTTTTTAGAGTCCAACGTGGATTGGTCGTTGTCTCGCGAGCGTTATTGGGGGACTCCACTGCCGATTTGGGAATGCGAGGAGACGGGTAAACGGGAAGCGATTGATTCCTACAGTGAGGTGATTAATAAACCCGGGGCTGCAGGCATGGAAGTATGGACTGCAGCAAAAGCTGAATCGCCAGATTTGTCGGAGCATCTTAAAGTCCACAAACCCTATATTGACGCGATCTCGTATGACTCACCCTTTTGCGATGGTGCGCGTATGAAGCGAGTCGCTGAGGTGATTGATTGTTGGTATGATTCCGGCGCTATGCCGTTTGCGCAATGGGGGTTTCCACACCAAGGCGCAGAACAGTTCAAGGAGCAATTCCCGGCGGACTTTATCAGTGAGGCGATTGATCAAACACGAGGCTGGTTCTATAGTCAATTGGCAATTAGCACAATGCTGTTTGGTGATACAGCCGTCGAAACGGATGTGACACAAGAGTATCCTCACCCGTATCGCAATTGCGTTGTGCTTGGACTGATGCTCGGCGAAGACGGCCGGAAAATGTCAAAGAGTAAACGTAACTATCGTGAGCCAAACGAAATATTTGTAAAGTTTGGCGCGGATGCGTTACGGTGGTACTTTTTTGCAAATCAAGCACCATGGACCCCCATTCGCTACAAAGAGCAGGCCATCAAAGAAAGTATGCCTGAGTTTATCTTGCGGCTTTGGAACGTTTATAGCTTTTTCACAATCTATGCGAATATTGATGGGTTTGATCCAGGCATTTCTCTGAAGGACAGTGTCGACCAACTGCGGCCAAACGAATTCGTAGCGGGGCATGGTTATCGGCCTGTCTCGGAGAGAGATGAGTTGGACCGGTGGGCAATGAGCGAATTACATATGACAATCGCTGCTGTAACCGAAAAAATGGATTGCTACGATAACTATGGCGCCGCTCTAGCCCTCAATCGCTTTGTGGATGGACTAAGTAACTGGTTTGTCCGTCGCAGCCGCGACCGATTTTGGGCGTCCGAGAAAGAAGATCTAGGAAAACTTGATGGCTACTGGACCTTATATGAATGTCTGGTAACACTTAGCAAACTAATAGCCCCATTCGTTCCTTTTTTAAGTGAGACAATATGGAGCGGACTTTCCGGTGTTTACGGTGCAGCCGTGTTGGAAAGTGTGCACTTGTGTGATTATCCCGAATCGAACGCGACGTTGGTGGATGAATCGCTGTCCGCCCGGATGGCAACACTTCGCGAAATAGCAAGTTTGGGACGTAGTGCGCGGATGAACGCCAAGCTTAAAGTGCGACAGCCCTTGCAGGGAGTCGAGGTTATTCTTGGCGACATGGAGCACCAGCAATGGCTCGAATCCCACGATCTGTTACTGCGAGATGAATTGAATGTAAAGTCGATAAGTTATTCCACCAGTGGTGAGGAATATATAACCTATGTAGTTTCTCCCAATTTCCAATTGCTGGGACCTCGTTTAGGCCCCTTGCTGCCTCAGGTAAAAAAAATGTTGGCTGAAACGGATGGCGGTGGTTTGCTTGGACAATTGGAAACTAACGGTCAGGTGACACTTCGCTTGGACTCCAAGGATATCATTCTGCAGGCCAATGAAATACAGGTGGGCTTGGCTGCAAAGGATGGTTGGGCGGCAGCGCAGGGTAACAATTGTGTTGTGGTGTTAAATACGGAACTTACCTCCGATCTTATTTGCGAGGGTTTTGCTCGAGATGTTGTAAGATTGGTGCAGGATCGTCGCAAAGAAATAGAGTGTGATTTTACTGATAAAATTAATGTTGCCGTGGTGACAACGTCGGCCACGCTTGCCGCGGCAATGGATCGGCACGGTGAGTTCATCGCGGCGGAAACGTTGGCGGAGAATATTGGCACGGTGGCGTTGAGTTGTGAGGGCGTTCAACATGTGATCGGAGATGATGCGTTGGAATTGTTTGTGGAACAAATTCAATAATGACAGTTTGTCGATGGGCAGCGTATGTTAAAAATTGCAGTGTGGATTTCCGGCGGCGGAACGACGTTAAATAATATCCTTAATTGCGTATCTACCGAAAACCTTGAAGTTGATGTATGCCTGGTCGTTTCTAGCAGCTCTGCAGTTGACGGCGTAGAAATTGCGCAAACAGCTGGCATTGAGACACAGATCGTCCGGAGGGGAGAATTCGATTCCCCCGAAGGCTATCGTGACGAGATGTTTCGCCGCTGTCGAGAGATGGGTGTGCAGTATGTTGTGATGGCGGGATTTCTTAAACACGTGTTGATCCCTAGTGACTTTACTAATCGAGTGATCAATATTCATCCCAGCTTGATTCCGGCGTTTTGTGGAAAAGGAATGTATGGAAATCGCGTACATCAAGCGGTCGCCGATTCTGGCGTATCCGCAAGCGGCTGCACAATTCATTTTGTGGATAATGAATTTGATCACGGTCCGATCATTTACCAACAAACTGTGCAACTTACCCAAGGCGATTGCGCCGAAGATGTACGGCAAAAGGTCTTTGTTGCGGAATGCGAAGCTTATCCGAAGGTCTTGGGATGGCTAAATGCAGGCCGTGTCTCGGTTGACGGTTCAGTGGTGACTGTTCAGGACTGATAGTTACTGAACGACCTAGAATTCTCTAAAGCTCGCGCTGAGCAAAAATTTGGTGAATCGCTGATTAAACGCGATAATCCCTTTCCTCACTGCCTGATTAGGCGATTAATTGAGTTCAAATGCGCAATTTGACAGGGAATGGCGAAAAAGTTCCAAAACAGTGCTATAAATCTCTCAAAAACTATCATATAATCACAGCCAGTGAGCATGGATGTGCGTAAATGCAGTTATACAGTGCAAAAATGCAGGAAAGAACTATGGCGAGTAGAGTAAGACAAGACCGTTTATTGGAGTTAGTTCGGATTAATGGGTTTGCATCGTTACATAATTTAGCGAATTTATTAAAAGTTTCCGAATCAACCGTAAGACGTGACCTAGGGTTTCTAGAGAAGGAGGGAAGTGTGAAACGCACCCATGGCGGTGTGTTCTACACGGGACCTGCTCCCAACTTAGGTCATTTCAATCAACGACAACAACGTGAGCACGATCGGAAGGTCGCAATCGCTGAGTTAACAGCGTCGTTGATAAACGATGGCGACACACTACTGCTTGACGGCGGTAGTACTACTTATGAGTTAGCACAGCGACTAGTAGGACGTCCGATGCAAATCGTGACGAATTCCTTACCGGTGGCCACTGCGTTCACAAGTAGTGAGGAAACGGATGTAGTGCTGATTGGCGGTTATGTGCATGCACGTAGCGGAGTCGCGATTGGGCCGTATTCTGTTTCAATGATTCAACAGTTAAATGTGCAACGGGCGGTAATCAGCGTAGCTGGAATTACTGATCGAGGCATCTATAACTCTAACCTCCTGTTAGTTGAAACTGAAAAGGCAATGATGCAGGCGGCTGATGAGGTGACGGTTGTAGCAGATAGTACAAAGTTTAATAAATCGAGTTTAGCGTTGTTATGTGAACTGTCGATGATCGATTCGATTGTTGTGGACGACGAATTGGACGCAGAGTGGATTAACACTTTGCGTCTGGCAGGCATTGACGTTCAAATAGCAGCGATCCGTACTCAAATTGAGCCGACATCCTAACGATGCATAATATAGCGACAATAAAACGTCGATAAACCAACATTCAAAAGTCAGATTAGAGGAATTACGTGAGCGTAGAAATGTTACAGCCGGCAATTATAAATTCGCCAAATTCACCCAGTCGTGAAGTTGTAGAGCGTATCGTTCGTCAAATCGTTACGGGAATAGCGCCGGAAACCCCGGCCGTCGCCGAGGTCAACGAAGAACCAACGGATGATTTGATAGTAAATGTTTCCGCACGACACATTCACCTTAGTGACGCTCACGTTGAAACTCTGTTCGGCCCCGGTCACACGCTGACCCCAATGAAATGGCTTTTTCAGGACGGATATTTTGCGGCGGAAGAGACATTGATGGTGGTGGGGCCGCGAAAACGCATGTTGCCAAATGTACGAGTACTAGGTCCAACACGCCCCGATAGTCAAATTGAACTTGCCTATACGGATGCGGTTCAGCTGGGTTTAGACATACCGGTAAGACATAGCGGAGATATCGCAGGTACACCAGGTTGTGTTCTGGTGGGACCACAGGGCGCCGTTAATCTAACTGAGGGGGTGATTCGTGCGGCGCGGCACGTGCACATGAACATTAGCGACCTTCAACGTTTTGGCGTTGCAAATGGCGACATGATGAAATTGCGAATTACGACTGATGACTGCTCGATGGTATTTGAAGATGTGAAAGTGCGAGCGTCTGAGGGAATCAAACTGGAAGTACATATTGATACCGATGAGGGCAACGCTTGCAACATTTCCAACGCGAGCAAGTTGGAATTACTCAAGGCAGAAACTTGTAAGTGCGAAGACCATTGAGATATCGGTAAAACAAAACAGGTGTCGTCAAAATTGGCGACATGAAAAAGTAGTTGGAGAGACGTAGATATTGTTATGCGACGCATTCGGTAACCGGGAGAATTCTCGTTTGCCACATGCGGAGTTTATTATTTTTTGTTTAGTTGTTTTTCTAGGAGAATAAAGATGGCAACTGCTATGGAAGCGTTAGGGATGATCGAAGCAAAGGGTTTTGTTGCTCTTGTCGAAGCCACTGACGCCATGATGAAGGCGGCAAATGTAGAGTTCCTTGGTTGGGACAAAGTTGGCGCTGGTTTGGTTTGCGCATTTGTAACTGGTGACGTCGCGGCTGTTAAAGCTGCAACGGATGCGGGAGCAAACGCAGCAGGTCGCGTAGGCGAAGTCTTAAGTGTGCAGGTGATCCCTCGTCCACATTCGGACGTCGCTAAGGTTATCAAATTGCCGGCTAAAAAAGCTGTCAAGGCATAACGACTGTTTTAAATTTTAAACATAAGGAAAAGACAAATGGAAAGCGCAATTGGATTAATTGAAACACGAGGCCTCGTTGGTCTCGTGGAAGCGACGGACGCGATGGCAAAAGCTGCCAACGTGGATATCGTGAAGAGAGTCGATATCGGTGGTGGTCTGGTTACCAGCATCGTAAGTGGAGACGTTGGTAGCGTACGGGCAGCTGTCGAAGCTGGCGGAAATGCAGCGAGCCAAGTTGGTGAGTTGGTTTCAACACACGTTATACCGCGTCCAGCTGAAGGCCTATCGGAAGTCTATTTTTCGTAAATAGATCTGACGAGGTGAGCTCCTGTATTTTTAGGAATTGATTTCGTTGGTTGTTGGGGGAGAGTAATCTCCCCAAACAAATGGAAGGAACCAAGTAATGAAACTACTGATCGCGAATTTAGGATCTACCAGCTTTAAATATCGGTTGTTTGATATGTCTACCGAAACGCAATTGGCGCAAGGTGGCATTGACCGGATCGGCGGTGAAATGAGTGATTGTTTCATCGAGATTGGTGGTGTTCGCAATGAAACCCAGACTGTCGTAGAGGATCACAGTGTTGCTGTCCAGGAGTGTTTGGATCAGTTAACGGATCCACGTAACGGTTGTCTAAAATCAGCGACGGAAGTGTCCGGGATTGGTTTTAAGGCAGTACACGGTGGTTCCTATAGTGGTGTGCAGTTGGTAACTCCTGATGTCCTAAGCGAAATGGAATCGATGGGTCAGGCGGCACCAGCTCACAACCCTCCCTATGTGTCAGCGATGAGGTTGATGGGAACACAGTTCCCTGATTTACCATTAGTTGCCGCATTCGAAACAGGATTTCATCAGACCATTGATGACGCACAGCGTTATTACGCGGCGCCTCGTAAATGGGCAGACGATTTCCAAGTCAAAAAATGGGGTTTTCACGGGGCAAGTCATCGATTTATCGGTGAGCGGATGCAACAGTTGTTGTCTGCGAATAAGCCGCGTGTCATCTCTTGCCACTTGGGTGGTTCCAATAGTTTGTGTGCGATGCGTGGCGGCGTAAGTTTCGCTAATACGCTAGGCATGAGTCCACAAACTGGAATTCCACACAATAACCGCGTGGGGGACTTTGATCCTTTTGCATTACCTATAGTGATGCGGGAAACGGGACAAAGCTTGGAAGAAGTGTTGGGTGAACTCGCAAATCAAAGTGGTTTGTTGGGATTGAGCGGAATCAGTGGTGATTGTCGAGATTTGGAAAAAGCGGCCGCCGCGGGAAACGCTAATGCTCAGTTGGCCTTGGATGTATTTGTTGCAGAAATCAGACGGCATTTAGGTGGACTCTTTTTGCAACTTGGAGGGGCTGAGGCAATCGTGTTTACCGGTGGAATCGGTGAAAACGGAACCGCTATCCGAGCGGCTGTTTGTGAGGGGCTTAGCGAACTTGGAATCAGTTTGGATGACGAATTAAATCAATCCAGCAATAACGAATCGCTGATCAGCTCCTGCAGTAGCAAGGTGCAAATATGGGTCGTGCCAACCAACGAGGAGATTGTGGTAGCACGACAGGCAAAACTTTTATTGGAGGGGTGAAAGATGTTCGTCGCTAAAGTAACTGGGTCTGTTGTTTCAACTCAAAAAGTTGATTCATTGGTTGGATATAAATTGTTAGTTGTAGAACCCTATCGGTTAGAACCAAAAAAACGCAAGAGCCTGGCCACGACCGGACGGACTTTTGTAGCGGTAGATACATTGGGTGCTGGGGCTGGTGACTATGTGCTGCTGACGCAGGGTTCTAGTGCTCGTTTGACGGAAGAAACTCGCCAACTGCCAATTGACGCTGTTGTTGTTGGCATTGTGGATCAAGTACGCGTTGACGCGGACTGTGTATATCACAGAGAAGAAGAATAGCGAACTTAACCGGCATAACCTTGTGCACGGAAACATTCATAACTTATAGAGAAACGTACGATGCAAATTAATGAAACAATGATTCGAAACGTAGTAAGCCAAGTACTCGCTGAAGTAGTAGTGCCTGGTGCTGTTAATAGTTCTCTACCGACAAATGGTACCCACAAATACGGCGTTTTTTATGACGCCAACGAAGCTGTGGCGGCTGCTCATGTGGCATTCGAACAATTGCGC
>JABHUV010000036.1 GCA_018658605.1 Planctomycetaceae bacterium
TCACAAACAAATTTCCCGCCCGTCGCAGTTCTTTTTCATCGTGTCCAGCAGCCTCGCGTAATCCTCGAGCGTCTTGGTACATTCGCTCTGCAACAGCAAATATCTTACGCGCCTCCTCTGTCTGCTCACCCACACCAATCGCTCTTGCAATCACAGTCTCAACATTCTCGGGTGACTGTTCCGGCGGCGCCTCAGATGCAACGTCCTCTGGTTGCACATGTCGAACTCGAGCATATTGTGCTACGGGAGATTCCCAAGTCGCTCCATATTCGCTGCTCGGCACTAACAATGAATTCCCATTCCGGGTCATCAAAGAACTGCAACCTGCACCGCTGCACATAACAACTGCTACACATAAACCCAAACGCCACGAATAAGGCGTTAATGTAGCAAACTTATTCCACAATCGTTCGTTGGTCATTTTGGACTTCCTTGTCCAGCAACTGTATACATCAATGGATACATACAAATCATACGCAAAATGTAAATTATTTATGTTTTACGAGCATACACTCGGTTGAACTAACATACCTAAAAAGGGAACCATCCGCGGACGCTTACCAAGTAAATGCGACATGTAGTTATTCATCAATCCTCGTAATTCACCGTTAACCGTTGTTGAAATCTCTGGCAAATCAGCACTCAAGTCAACATCCGCTGCCGCCAATTGTCGCATGACAACAATCACGGGCCACGCCACACTAACTACCTGTGCCTGACCTCGGCGACAACCTTGACAAAGTATGCCACCAGTTATCTGTCCAAACGGTATTCGTCGACTCTCTGACACCTCGAGTCCACAACTGCTGCAGTGGTCCAGCGTTGGCAATAATCCAAGAAAACGTAAGGCGTTTAGCTCGAATCGTGCCATCACTGTTGCTGGGTTTTGCATGTCATCTAATCGACGGATCGTATCTTGTGCTAAATTATAAAGATCCGAATGAGGATCCCCTAAATCAGTCAACGATGCCAACAATTCGGCAACATAATACCCAGCATAAAGGTGAGGTAAGCTGCTATCCGACGCTCGAAAACGCCGCTGCACCTTGGCCTCAGTCAGTAAATCCAACGAATCGGAGGACTTGTGAAGAAAGAGTATGCGAGATGTCGTTAACAGGTCAATAGCAGACTCAAATGCACTTTTCGGACGCCGTGCACCTTTGGCCATGGCCGCAATTTTTCCGAAATCTTGCGTAAACAGAGTCACCACACAACTCGATTCGCTAAATTCGACCACGCGAATCACAATTGCATCTGTTTTTTCAATTGCCATGTCTAACAGAACCCTTTACAAGCCCTCAAAGCCTGACCACACACTACACCCTAATTAGGGCTCTTAGCTTCGAACTTTGTTCAAATCAAGACGCGTTACCACCAAATTCCAACCGTAATCGTTCAATACGACGTTTAGTAGCGGCAACTACCGTAATACAAATCTGATCTAAGATGATTTGTTCATTCACACTTGGAATATACCCTAAGTGATGTACGACTAAGCCCCCTACAGTATCGACTTCATCCGGTTCCGGCAACTGCACCGACAAAGCAACATTTACCTCATCGATATGAGCGCGACCTAAAACCTCAGCAACCGAGTCGGTTATCCTAAAGATTTCCTGCGGTTCATCATCATCTTCATCAATAATCTCACCCACAATTTCTTCAATCGCATCCTCCATCGTGACTAAACCAATGACGGTATTATATTCATCAATAACCATCGCCAAGTGTGTGTGCGTCTTCTGAAAATCACGCAGTAGATCATCTACCGCTTTGGTACTCGGTACAAATTCCATCGGCCTCAGAACATCTCGTAATTCAGGTAAGTCTTTCTCTCCGGTATCCGCTAAAAAAGTTAACAGGTCCTTTACGTACAATGTGCCAATTACGTTATCAAGATTTTTTTCATAAACCGGCAAGCGAGTTCGCCTCACTTGATTAAAAAACTTTAAAACTGCATCCCATGACGTATCGACTTGCAATGCGTCAATCTGTGACCGAGAAGTCATTACATCCTTAACGTCAACGTCACCCAGTTCCATTACACCTTCAATCATATCCCACTCGTCCTCTTCCACGAGTCCATCTCGGACACCCGCTGTTACAATTGAGCGAATCTCGTCTTCTAGTGCTTCTTCGTCGTCTACGGCTGGCTGCTCACGACCGGACAAACGCCACGCCAGTGCCGCCACAGCATGCACGCCCAACGTAAACGGACTCATCAACCATGTCAGCCCCTTCCAGAAAGTCCATGTGTAATAAATGATCGGCGACGACCATACGGATACCAGCGCACGAGGTATCCACACTCCAATAGTCAACAACACCAAGGAAATGGACACCAACGACACCCACCACTGGCTGAAGGCAACCGCACCTTTCTCGTCTGCCACCGGAATTTGTAGCAACTTCAGTAATCCAAACGGACTCTCTTGAACAACACTATTTGGAGATGATGTAACATTCGCGGCCGGCGCAACGATTACAGCCAAAGCTAAACAAATAAGCACCACTGAACCAGCCAAGGCGCACAACGTTTCCGACGCCAATGAAATAGCTTGATAGCGATCGCGAACGGTATTAAAGAAAGCAATATTCCCTCGGCGGCGGCAATAGTTCTTCAGCTCCGACCGAGAGAAATCGTCAAACATCTTAGTGCCAATTGCTCCGATCGCTAACAAAATAGCGCCGAGAATCGCACATATCATTAAGGTGCCCTGAGACAGCACTATAATCTCACCTCATAAAACATTGAAACAAATACATCATACCATTTTACGACAATTATACTAAGCGGTGGTAATTAGTCGGCTCTTGTTACGTTCGATGTTCAATCGAAAACCGCTGTAAATGACGCCGCTCTGCCGCTTGCATTTCAATTTTCTGCTGGGGAGCTTTGTCGTCATACCCCACCAAATGTAGCGTTCCGTGAATAACGTATAACAACAATTCATACTCCGCTGGCCAATCATACTCATGGGCAACCGTCGCTGCCATATCAGCACTCACAATCACTTCCCCTTCCAAATGCCCAGCAGCTTGCTCTAACACAAAACTAATTACATCCGTCGGATAATCATGCTGCAAATACTGCACATTTAGTGCATGTAATGTTTCATTATCAACGATCGCTAGGCTAACTTCCCCTGTTATAATCTCGGCCTCATCAACAACACCCACTACTGCTGCTCGCAGTTGCTCACAGTCAACCTCATGCTGTGATTGTTCATTGGTAATGAGTACTTTGATCATGGTTCGCTATTTATAGCCGCTAATCACTTTTTGTTGTTGAATCCCATCAAGCCGTAGCCTGATCTGGGTACTTCACTCGGTTGTGCAGCAACGCTGTTTCGGTCTTAATCAAACTCGTTTGAATAATGCTCAATTCTCTCAGCGTCAAACCACATTCATCAAACTGGCCATCTAACAATCGACTCATCGCCAATTCACGCACTAGGTGCTCGATCCTAGCCGGTGCGGGGTCATCTAGGGAGCGACATGCACTTTCAACTACATCCGCTAACATCATTACCGCCGCCTCACGTGTCTGCGGTCGTGGTCCATCGTACCTGTAATCCGCTTCATCAACCTCTTCAGCTTCCCCGTTTTCTAATGCTTTGGCTTGATGATAAAAATACTCAACCAACGTCGTCCCATGGTGCTGCATAATAAAGTCAATAATTGACTCTGGCAAACGATGCTTACGTCCTAAGTCAGCACCATCTTTGACATGCGATATAATCACTAATCGACTCATCGATGGCAATAACGATTCGTGACGATTACCTGCATCGCCACCTTGGTTCTCGGCAAAATACTCAGGCTTGATCATCTTGCCAATATCATGAAAATAA
>JABHUV010000022.1 GCA_018658605.1 Planctomycetaceae bacterium
GTCCATTGTCCGAGCTGAAGATAACTAACGTGTTGTCCGCCAATTTTAGCCGATCTAACGCATCCAGCACCTCTCCGATGCGGTCGTCGGCATGGGAAAGTACGGACGCATAAATATTATCGGGCTCTTCTAAATCCCTAAATCGCCAGCGGTATTTTGGGATGGTATGAAAGGGAGTGTGTGGTTCGTGAAGCCACAAGTTTACAAAAAAGGGCTTGCCTTGACGACTGCTCTTTTCAATAAATGCGATTGCGTGTTGCGCATCTTCATGTACTGGCATCTGTTCCCCTGCGCAGTTAAATGCGCCGTAGGTGTCGTAACCATACTCGCTGGGCAAGGGTGAGTCGGGAATCATGTTGTTTGACAAATGCCATTTTCCGAAGTGGGCGGTGGCATAACCACCATCCTGTAGGAGTCGCGGCAATAGGGGCGCTGTTGGACTTAGCCAATCAGGCATGTTGCGTTTGGCGTTGCTGGGCACCCAAGCAAAATGTCCATTGATGTTATAGCGGGCGGGGAAATGTCCAGTCATGACGGCTGTTCGACTGGGGGAACACACCCCACTGGCTACGGTAAAACGATGAAAGTCTGTACCTTCATGAGCTAACCGGTCAATGTTTGGTGTTTTGACATAGGGGTGACCGTGACAACCCAGATCTCCCCAACCCCAGTCGTCAGCGAAAATAAAAAGAATGTTGGGCTTATCGGAGGCGGTTGTCGCAGTGGACGAAAGAGCCATGCCGATTATCATTAACAGAAAGGTCGGGAAGTGTTTCATGGTCACCGCAGAGGATTAAGGGAAAATAAGGCCCCCTCAATTTAATCGATTGGCGGGTAATCAAGAACATGAGCCAAAATAATTTGTCAGAAAATAATAGGGCATAGCATAATAATAAAAATGGTTGATTGGGAGACATCAAGTGTGTTGCGATCGCTGGAATTTCGAACTGAATGCCTTGCTTCCCAGAGGAAGTGGTTTAATTGAGTTACTCCAAAGTACCGGATTACTTGATCAAATTTATCAAAAACGTTGTTTGCTACAATAATAATCTAGAAAGAGCTGCACAGAGAAGTTAAAATCACGGTAAGTTTTGTAGCCATTGTGCAATTGTCAGCTAATATTACGTCAGAACCATAAGAGAATTCTATTATGAAAATAATCCCGAAATCAATGTTTCTGTTTTCCGTCCTATTAATGACGGTAGCCATGGGGCTGCATGCTCAACAAGGCGAATCCGAGGTCGATGAACAACCGATTGCCGCGCTGATTAAACAGCTTGCGTCACCCAATTTTGCAGAACGTCAGGCGGCTTCGGATAAACTCGCCACTTTGGGGCAACGGGCGATACCCAAACTCACCGCTACAGCATTGGGCAATAACCGTGAAGCGGTCACGCGATCCGTTGATATTCTCAGGGGCCACTTAAAATCAGCTGACGAAAAGTTACAGGCGGCGGCGAAAGTCGCGTTAGAAAAATTGTCGAACACTGAACAGGGGGTCGGACCACGACTGGCTCGTGAGGCCTTGGCTCCCCCAAAACCGCAGCCGCAACAGCTCCCCAGACAGGGCGCCCCAGGAATTCGAATCATGCCGCAGATTCAGTTGCAGGTTCAGGGCGGTGCTCAAGGAATTAAGATGCGCAATGTTAATGGTATCAAGGACATCGAGGTCACCGAGAACGGCCGAAAAGTCAAGATTCATGATGACCCGAATCAGGGTATCGAAGTTGAGATTATCGAGACCAAGGAAGGTAAACCTGTTACTCGTGCGTTTAAGGCGAAGAATGCCGATGAGCTCAAAAAGAAAAGTCCTGAAGCACACAAACTGTATGAAAAATATTCTAAGGGTGGAGCTGGAAACATTCAGTTGGGGAACATTCAAATTCAGGGAAATGTGTTTCCACCGATTCAAATTCCACAGTTTAAGATTCCTGGAGTCCCCCAACAGATCCCAGCAAACATGCAGCGCCGTGTTGCTGATATTCAACTTAAACAGATGGAACATATGATTCAATCGATTCAAAAACAACTGCAGGTGGACGGGGAAGGCGCGGGTCCTGCTAAGGCAACGCTAGAGCATTTGGAAAAGGCCCTTGAAGAGATTAAACAGGCAAGGGAAAAATTGGGAGCAGAACGTAAGGAAGCCTAGTGTCGTTGCCGCCCCATTTATTTTCTTCTTCAGGTTATTGTTCTAAAGGAACTTGTATTCATGTTCCGTTTGCTTACGACATCGCTTGTTGTGTACCTAATGGTAAGTTTGACACTCCTTGCCGACTCATATCTGCTTGTCTCGCTTCCAGACGAAAAACGAATTGCTGTGTATCAAATCGACCCAGTGTCTGGGTTGTTGCGTCATGTGCGCGATCACGCGCTGTCCGCAGACCCGGGGCCGATGTCAGTATCGCATGATGGAAAGACACTTTATCTGTCACTACGTAACGCGGGAAAATTGGCATCCTTTGCGATCGGTCCTAATACCGCCAAATTGACACATCTGGCGACGGTTGACGTTGATCAGGATCCGGCCTATCACTGGCAAGATTACACCGCTCGCTATCTTCTTTCCGCATATTACCATACGGGGCGGGTTGCTATACATTCGTTGGGAAGTGATGGACGTATTCTCGCAGAGTCGACCCGTTGGATCCAAACAGAACTTAAAGCCCATTGCATTATGGCCGCACCTGACAATCGACATGTGTTTGTTCCCCATACAGGTCCAAATGCAATCTTCCAGTTTACATTCGATGCAGACAAGGGCACGCTGGAGTTAAAAAAGGATGGGGTACTCACGTCCGAGGACCAGACTGGACCTCGACATATCGACATTCATCCGCGGAAACCATGGGCATATGTAGATTATGAACAGGGTAACAAGGTAGCATTCTACAGGATTAACGCCGGGAAACTTGTCCGAAAACAGGTGCTCACCAGCGTGCCGAATGACTGGCCCGACGGAAAAGGGGCGACTGCACGCCTGACATTATCGCCCGACGCTCGTTTTGTATACGTGGCGAACCGAGGGCATAACAGTATCGCCGGATTTAAGATTAACCGATTCACCGGAAAGCTGACCTGCATTGGTTACTTTCCAACGGAGGCGATTCCGCGAAGCTTTGTGATAACTGACTGCGGCAAATGGCTCTATGCCGGAGGCCAGGACACCAACCAGATCGCTGTGTTTAGCCGTAATGTCTACGACGGAACTCTGCAAAGGATCGATACAATTCAGACCGGGCGGAAACCATGGTGGCTTCAGATTGTTAATCAGCGGTAGGCTCATCAGCGAATGGCGATGGGGTGGTTGCGACTGGAAGCGCTGAGCGATCACTTCCTAACGGGTAGGGTGTCGAGCTAAATGGTAGAATGCTTTAGGTGAAAATTACCGTGGACTGGCCTTTTGTTGCTTGCTTGGAGGAATCGTGCATTTCGTTCTATTCGTTTTCGCGATTCTCGTGGTAGCCTTGATGCGGTTGGTACCCCATGCTGCGCGGTTCAGGATTAGAGTCCTTCGATGGATCGGTTGGAACTGGGCGGTCAACGTGTCGGAAAAGAGTTTTTGATGGCTGGGTGGCGTTTGGTCGGCTTGTCATCGTCGTGATGGCGATAGTGCTATTCTGTGCCGAATGGATATTACGTCACGAGTGAGCTAATATCCGATCTTTGTATTACAGGCGGTCTGTAAAGGGGATTCAGCGGATACCGGTGTGTTAGCAAGGCAGATGTGGACGTTGACGCACACCGTCACAAACAATTGGGGTAGGTCACCGACAAGCTCGTTGTTATACTAAACGCTGTGGTTTTGTATACTCTGTTATCTGTTCCACGGACAAGTCGATCGTATTTCCAACAACAGCGAGTTTGGGTTGCATCGACAAGTTGAAAAATCGACCTTAGCGAACATGGCATGTACCGTTTTCCCTACATCACGGACTACGTCAATGAAGTTTTTTCGAAGGAGAAAAAACAATGGGATTTCATTGTGCTGCGACCCATTTTGCTCGTCCTTTATTTTGTGCTCCGCTGCATACTCTTTCCGCTTAAGTTTGTTCTGCATCGCGTTCCCTACGGTTTTGAAGCTTATCTGATCGACCGCTCAATGGCGTTCGGGCTAAAGTATTTAGCACGCCATGACGCGGCTGAGTTGTTTATTCGGCATGTGCAAATCGAACCGCTCCTTTATCGGCATATGTTGATGGGCCAAGATGCGGTCGGCAAGAACGGCGAAAAACATCTCGCCAAAAACCTCAACGGAATCGACGGCGATTTCAATGTTGAGGATCTCAAGACCATGGTGCGGGGCCAGCTTACGATTGGACACGACTTGTTGTCTTACGAACTGGTTGACCGTTTTGATAAACAGGTGTTTCTGGACAATCTGGAAGAAATTCAAGCGAATAAGCCCGCTGATCACGAGCAGTATGACAAAGGTGTTTTGGCGCAAAACCGTAAGCATTCGTTCCAGCTTCTGGGGCCCACTAATATCGTCATGTTGATCGTTACGGCGATTACGGTGTTTGGTGATTTGCGTACTACGGTTACGGCGTTGAATTCATTTGGTTCCGACTCGATATTATTGTGGTGCCTGAAACGAATCTATGCTGAAGATCGACAGGTACAGGTTGACTTGGATTTCTTCATGCAGGAGGTGAGCAATCGAGGCCACTATAACAACAGCGCGTTTTTCTCGAATCCGAGTCAGTACTTGTACTACCACGTCGTCTTCGATGAAGTCGTCTATGACCTGTTACGGAACCAACAGCCAACAATAGCGACGAACGTTTAATATCATGCATTGCTATATAACCCGCACATCTTCTTATTTACCTGGTCCCCCTGTCGAAAATGATCTCATTCAACAGTATCTGGGATCGTTGGTTGGCGAAACGGAGATAAAGGATACTGTATTGTCGATGAACGGAATCGTTCGACGCCATTACGCACAGGACGAGCAGCAACAACGGACGCACGATGTTTATGACCTTGGGGCTCAGGCGGTGCAAAATTGCCTGACCCAAGAAATTGCTGCGATCACCTATCTTGCTGCTGGCACCACGTACTCGCCGTTGGCGGCACCTGGTTTTGCCTCGATTTTACATAACCGCTTGCAGGAGAGAAACTTCCTCAATTATCCCGTTGAGATTAGTTCCCACGCTGGCGTCTGTTCCTCTGCGGCTGCCGCCTTAGTCGGCGCGATTCGAGCAATCACGACTGGACAACATAGCTCCGCGCTGGCTGTTGGTGCCGAGCACGCATCGGAAGTGTTGAAAGCCTCTTTAATCCATCCGGTTGATGACCGTGACGAGCACGCCAACGTGCGCAATAGTCGATGGTTTATGTCCGTGTTTCTGCGGTTCATGCTGTCCGATGGAGCGGGGGCGTTCCTGCTGCAGAATAACCCTACAGCGAGTGGCTTGTCTTTGCGAGTTAACTGGACTCACTCATTATCATTTGCACACGAGACGCCAATGTGCATGAAATTAGACAATCGCACGGGACTGCTCAGTCAAGACGTCTCCGTTTTATCGCGTCATCTTGTTCCATCCGCTATCAAGTTCGTCAGTAGTGCGTTGGAGTCCAATAGTGACACGCTGGACTCGTATTCAATCATTTTACCGCACATGTCTTCGTTTTTCTTTCAACGAAAACTAGAACGTATTATTTCAAATCAGTCGACGGATCCACTACAACCAGTACCGTATTGGACAGATCTTGCCACCTCAGGCAATACGGGCGCTGCCAGTATTTTTGTGATGCTGGACCACTACCTGCAGGGGCACGAGGTTCGAGATGGGGAGCGTATTTTGTTGTTTATCCCCGAATCAGGACAGTTCAATTTCGTGATGATTAGTCTTACTGCGGTGACACAGTGAGTGGTGAAGATCCGTCTATTAAGGCGGTCATGAGTCGCCCTAGACTGGCCATCATCGGTGGTGGAAGCAGCGGTCTGATCTGCCTTAAAAACGCGATTGATTCACTCACCGATTGGGATATCGTTTGCTTCGAAAAATCAGATCAAATCACTGGGTGTTGGGGTGATCCTTATCCCGGGTTCGTTTCGACGTCGACTAAATACTCCACTCAATTCGCCTGCTTCCCACTGTTCGATGCATCGGTCAAGTCGGATGGTGGCAGGAGCCGCAACGAGTTCTTTCGGGATGATGAATACGGCCAGTATCTGGAGGGATTTGCCGCTAAATTCTCGCTTCATAGTAATGTTGCGTTACATAGTCAAGTCGACAGTATATTGCGCAATACAACAGGCGCTGGCTGGGACCTAACGATTACCCGCACCATAGATGGACGGCCGAAAACCCGCACGGAATATTTCGACAGTGTCATTCTCTGTAGCGGACTCGCCGCGGAACCGAAAATGCTTGATTGCGACATTGAGAGGTTATCAGTTTCGGAACTGAATCATCGTGACGGGTTAGGCCATGTGATCAATAAGTGTATCGTGGTCATCGGGGGAGGAGAATCTGCGGTAGATTATGCAAACCGGCTTGCTAGTCCAGAGCTGAATAACGAAGTGTTCCTTTCCCTGCAGTCCGGAATTCGTGTCAGTCCGCGGTACCATCCGATTCGTGGTGTTCCTTCTGATTTTCTCCGAAATCGTTTAATGCTATCTATTCAGGCAGATTTGCGCAATTGGATTGGTCAACGATTTGTCGTAGCGAGAATCAAGTATCAGCGGGCGTTTGAATGGTTTTTCCCAAGTTCGCATTTGAAATCAGATTCAACGGCAGCGCCGACGGATGCAGTGCAACGAGATGTGGACCAGAAACGCAAGCGGTGGGCCTACAAGCTGACAAAAACTGCCAAGGATGACTTGTTCAATATGTTTCACAACAAGAGTGACGACTTTCTCAATGCCGTCGCAGACGGCAGGATCACGATTGTCGGCACACCCGTTGACAATCAATTTACAAGCTTCCATGGCTTCGATAACAATTGCGAAGAAGAGGTCGTTCCGGACGTGGTGGTGCCAGCAATTGGATATCGAGCGCAGCTGGAGGAGTTGTCTGCTGGTGATGTTAGGCTCGCGGACTTTTATATGGGCTGCTGCCATGTGACCTATCCCGATCTTTATCTTGTCGGTTTCGCAAGGCCAATTATCGGTAACATTCCCACAATCAGTGAAGTGCAAGCGCGTTACGTGTGCGGGCTGATTGCCGGTGAAATTCCCCGTCCGCCGAGGATTGAAGCGCTTCATCAAGCGGATCGTGCGAGCCGAACGCGTCGTTATAAGAAAGTCAACATGGACGCTGTGTATCCAGTTGAGATGTTTCCCTATTGCGATAAACTCGCCAAAATGATGAATACGTTTCCGTCCCTGTTTGCAGTTGGCTCACTCCTGTCTTGGTGGCGGATGCAGCTTGCGCCGGCCACCACGCTGCATTACGCATATAGTGATGCAGAGTCGCGTGAACGATATCGGTCAGCGGCAATTTACATGCCCGCAACCCTAGCGTTGCTGCTGTTGATGTTAAAACCACTCAACTTGGTTTATCGTGTCTTCCGTGGGCTGCGGAACATTGGAAAATCCATTTATTAGCAAATGATGGTATGCAATACCTCCATCACAAACAACTGGCTTAATGCAGTTATCCGCATGAAAAACTCATCGGAGTTGTTTGAAAAATTGGTTGACAATATTTCGCTGCAGTTAGCTATATTTATAAGAGACAATAGCTCAGCTTTACTACGCAACACGTTAAAGTGTTGCGAGCAACCTTGCAGTTTTACGCGTAGCATCTTCAATAAATATCACTGGTCGATTATTAGGGAAATATCAATGTCTGAAACTTTCAATTTTACTTGTCCAGAGTGTTCGAAAACGATTCAGTTGCCAACCGCGATTGTGGGAAAACGAGGCAAATGCCCTTCCTGTGGCGCTGCGGTGCTCATACAAAATCAAGCTCCCTCCTATGCGGAAACCCCGCTGCCGGAACCTGTACCAGTTAGCAATCCGCAGATTCCTGTCAACAATCCGCTTGGCGCCGTTGGAGCATCTAGCCCACCGCCTTTTGCACCCTCGAGTGGGAATGTGGGGGCAGCACCGCTCAATCCGCTTGGGTCAACACCCGCGAGCCCTTTTAATTCCCTCGAGGAAATTGAAACCCAAGGAAAAATGAAACGGCTTTTTAAGCAGCAGCCGTTTCCGGGGAGTCTGTTTACATATTCCATTGAAGTAGTGCGAGATAACATTTCGGTGCAGGCGATAATGGATAGTGCGGATTATTCTCGCGTTTTCAGCAATCTGTTGTTGGCTATCAACATGGTGTTGGTTCTGCTTGTCGGGGTGGCATCATGGTGTCTCACCGGAGATTTCGGGTTGTTTATTCTCGTGTTACCGATGGCATTTGTATTGGTCTTGCTATCTTATGTAAACAACCGATCGCTGGAGGGAATACGCACTATTGTTAAGGACGAATTCACAATTTCGACCACAGCGTTTTTTGATATAGTAAGTGCCTGCTATATTGCGACTATCTATTTCAGCCCGCTCCTGATGTGTTTAGCGATTTATCAACAAGACTGGTATACTGTGTTAGGCGTCGCTGGCTGGTGCATCCTCGCGTTCTACTGTGCGGTGGTCACAATTAATCCGAGTAGTCTGGGGTTTAAGCAAGCTAAAAATGCGACGACCGCTGACGACGCTATCGGGCTGGTTGCGTATGTGGTCAAGATATTTTCCTCGGCGGCGCCATATATTTACCTGTTGTCAAATGTCGCCTGTATCATCGCGTTAATATATGCTTTGTCCGGACCGTTTTTTGAAGACCCAATGACCGAGTGGGCGACCGGAGACGATGGCGAGTATATTTACAATTCTGAAGGTGATCACGTTGTTAGTGAAGTCAGTGCATTTACTTTGATATATGTTTGGAGCAGGAAGTTCATTGCCGTCGGACCGGTGATTAGCGCACTTGCATTCCCATTAGTCATGTATTTGTACGGCTTGATTTCTTTAGCGGCCGTCTACGTCGTCAAGGCTATAGTTGATTCTGCGAGATATCTCAAAAACATACAACGCTAGTAGCTTTGGGACGAAATTGAGTATTTGATGAATCAACTACTCAATTTCGTCCCCTATTCCATTCTCGTTTTTGTCGGTCACATCAGATAGTGGATTGTTGATAACGGCTTCCCAAGCAATCTTACGAAAGACCTTATCCAGCGCATCGTTATTAAAGGGTGGCTGTGCGGTAATTAGTTCGGGCGATTTCTTGTAGAGGGTTGCGTAAAAAACGTATCCCTCGAGCCACTCCATGCCGGCGCCAAGGTGCCCACCGTCGCGCCAGATCGCGGGGGTGGCACCGTTTACCTGCCGATTAAGTCCCTTGATGCCCGGTAGCGTCCCCTTAAAGTAAAGTTCCAATGCCCCAATCATCGCCTCACAGGTCGGCAGTACGTGGACCTTATCCGGATAGTGCTTATCAAGCACGGCGATTCGTTTGGTGATTTCCGTGTCAATTTTATGGGCTCGAGCACGGTAGTTTTTAATTTGTGGTTTTCTGTCCTGCTCTCCGAAACCGTCGGCATATTGGGGCCATGCATTGAAAACATAAAATTCCATTTTAGGATTATATTTCACGCAGTAATCGATCCAGGCGAGGTAATATTCCGGACGGTCGTTGGTGTAACTGCCCCACATCATTGCATCCCATTGTCCGGTTGTAATGGCAGCCATGCAAACAGGCTGCGGTTTACCATGTGATGAGAGGATTCCGTTTTCCAGTTCCCACATCATGCGTACAGCACCCCGCTCACCACCCCTGCTGTTAATGCGCAGTTGTTGTTTAAGGCCGGCCATTTGGGAAATTGTTGGTAGTGTGGCAAAACCGGGTCGCATCCAACTATGTCCGGTGGCAACAATCCGGAGCCCACTGGCCTTGGGAAAGCTCAAGGGTATATCGGCCGAATTGTTCTGTTGTAGAAAAAACTTGCGAATCTGCTCAGGGCTCCGTAGATACATCGCCCCTTGAATTTCCGGCGAATTACCATGTCCATATCCTAACCAGGGCGTGGGTACAGGCATGCTTGTGCGATGTTTAGCCTGGGGTCGCTTAAACTCGTCCTGAGCAGCGTCTTGAGCGTAAAGTCGAGTTCCATCAACGAGTAATAAAATAAATATGGTCGTCAGCGTATTCTTCATCGGTTTTTCTCAGGATATCAATTTCGTTCAAAATATATGTTTCCATCTTCGCTATCGGTTTAGGGGTGTGCAAGTCATGGGGTGCTGAGTCGGCGAAAAAAAATTAGATGTGATCAAAACCAGGGGTATGTTAACTTGTCTAGCCACCGCAATACCCGTTAGGATAAAGGTTGGTTTCGACAAGCCCTCCTGCAGTCGGACGTTTCAATCGATCGAAAGGCTCTAGCCCTGATGTCTCCAAGTTCAATAAATTCTATTAAACGATTGTTTCTAGCGGCGGCCATTTTAACCGGCAGTTGGACCAGCATCTATGCGGATGATTGGCCGCAATGGAGAGGCCTTAATCGAGACGCGGTCTCTAAGGAAAGGGGACTACTGAAATCGTGGCCAGCAGAGGGGCCTCAACTTAAATGGAAAACAGAACACCTTGGGGAAGGCTATGCCAGCGTGGTTGTTAGTAACGGCTTGCTTCACACAATTGGTAATGAATCCGGCATAATCTTTGCATACGGACTCGCGGAACAGACGGGTAAATTACTATGGAAAACGAAGATTGGCGAGTCTGGACGCCATGCGTTGTCTACGCCGACGGTTGACGGGGAATACCTATATGCTCTCGATCCGGACGGTGAACTGTCCTGTATCAATGCGAGATCAGGGGACGTGCGGTGGCACGTAGACTTTATTTCTAAGTTTCAGGGGAAATTGCAATCGGGACGAGGCTACGGGGAATCCCCGTTGGTTGATGGTAACCACCTGATTTGCACTCCTGGCGGTGATGATGCCCTGTTAGTAGCCTTGGAAAAATCTACGGGCAAACTCGTTTGGAAGACACCCGCTCCTGTCCTAGGGGATAAGGGCAGGGCTGGAGCATCCTTTTCGTCGATTGTCAAAACTCGTGTTGGGAAAATTGACCAATATGTTCAGCTCGTTGGACGAGGTCTGGTCGGCGTTGCTTGCGATGATGGGCGATTTCTCTGGGGATACAATGACATCAGCGCAGATATCGCCAATATACCAACGCCCATTGTTCGGAATAACCTCGTTTTCGCGGCCAATGGTTATAACGCCGGAAGTGTCCTTTTAAAACTTACATCCCAGGATGACAACCGTACGTTAGCAACGGAAATCTACCGTCTACAGGGAAATCAATTCCAGAACCATCACGGCGGAGTCATTGCGATAGGAGAGTATATATTTGGTGGTCACGGGAGCAACAATGGTCTGCCGACCTGTCTAAACCTATCGACCGGAGAAATACTTTGGAAACGTCGGGGGCCAGGGGTTGGCTCCGCCGCTGTGATTTATGTGGATAATCGATTCATCTTTCGTTACCAAAATGGTGTTGTCGCGTTGATCAAGGCTGATGAGTCGGGTTTTATAATTCAGGGAAAACTGCAGATACCAGATGCCGGTGGTGACAGTTGGTCGCACCCAGTGGTGGCAAATGGTTGTCTGTTCCTGCGAGAACAAAATGTGATTTACTCGCATGACATCCAAGATTCAGATTCACCAGACGCGGCGATCTCCGTTCCGTTAGCAAATAGATTTTCCGACCAGATGAAAGTAGGTTTGGAGACACTGGAAACGGATAATTTCAGTTTGGGATCCACCGGGAATGAGTATGATAATAGTACCTCGCTGATCTTCTATAGCCACCTCTATAACGATCCCATTGCTCAAACAGTTTTGACGACGCCATTTGTGCGACTTACACCTAGTGCAAACGGCTCTTTTAATCCCGCTGTGATTTCCCTCCTTGAAACAGCTAAATGCAAGTTTGTAATTGACCTGTCAGGCAATGAAGTTAATAAACATCAACTTTCCCAACTGAAAGGAATGCCATTACTTACTGGACTTGATCTTCAGTTATGCACTGGTGTCGATGGGGCGGTTATCGAAGCAATCGGAAATGTGTCGTCTTTGCGGTGTCTCCGAATCGGGGGCACGACAATATCTGATACGACGATTAAGGGCCTATCCAATCTGGCAAACCTACGGTCGCTGGATCTTGAGGTTTGCGAAAATATCTCGGACGATTCAATGCCAATCATTGCGGGCTTCAGCCGACTTCGATGTCTGAATCTGAAAAAAACGGCCTTCGAGAAGTTGAAGATCACCGATAAGGCACTATCGAATCTAAGCTCTCTTGAGCACCTTGAGTTGTTGATCCTTTATGGCAACAGGCTAACTGACGCGGGCATGTCGGATTTGGCCAAGCTCACGCAGTTACAGTTTCTTGATTTGAGCTTAGTTGGAATCACTGATAAAGGCGTCCATGCCCTAGCACCCCTAAAACGACTGCGGAGCTTATCACTCTTATATAACACGGGATTTTCTGGACCACTTTTAACCGACAATTGCACGACGACAATTTCAAGTTTCAAGGGCTTAAAGCATCTAAGCCTAGTCGGCGCGAAAATATCCACGAGCAGTATTGCTGAACTTGGTAAATTGAAAGAACTGAAATATCTGGAAATCCAATACACCCGTGTCACCCCAGAGGGTGTTGAACGATTACAAGGGATTTTGCCGGATACACGTATCAGAAAATAGGTGTCTTTTCCAAAAGACACGGTTTGCGGACATCGTCGCTTTTGACGACAATAATCCTAGATAGTTATTCACAACCATCGAGATTGTACAATGAGTGTTTTGATCAACCGCCGCGACTGGATTTCTGCAGGAACACTGAGTTTTCTTGCGAGCGGCGCTATAGATCAGTCTCAGTCGGTTACTCAAGCCGCGGACGGACTAGCTCGTTTTGGAACAGCGAAATCCTGTGTAATCGTCTTTCTATTTGGTGGCCAGGGGCAGCAGGATACATACGACCTAAAGCCGAACGCTCCCAGTGAAATTAGAGGAGAGTTTTCACCTACGTCGACTAATGTTGTGGGAACACAAATCTGCGAACATTTGCCCAGCATGGCAAAAATAATGGATAAATCCACCATCATTCGCAGTATGTCTCATGCTGATTTCGAACATGGATCCGCCTCCTATACGGCGCTTACTGGCCACCCACATCCGTTGCCTGGAACGAATACACCAGCCAGAAAAGAAGATTTTCCAACGTATGGGGCAGTGGTTGCACGATTGAAACCGACTGAACGACCAGTGCCAAGCGCGGCGGTCCTCGGTCCAGTAATGCACCAAGGGAATCGTCCTCCTATGGCGGGGCAGAATGCTGGATTCCTCGGGCAGGCTTTCGAACCGTTCCGTGTGGACAAAGATCCAAATGCTCAGGATTTCGCCGTGAACGAACTGGCATTACCTA
>JABHUV010000021.1 GCA_018658605.1 Planctomycetaceae bacterium
AAGACGGCAACAATTTTGACGAAGGTTCGACTACGATTACTCAAGTCCAAGGATTGCGTGGTTGCCGTAACGCGGGGATCCCCGTTTCTTCAGAAGTTATCGACAAAGCGCGGAAGTATATATACACGTGCAAGAATCCCGATGGTGGTATCTCGTACAGTTCGCGTAATCGAGGGTCTTCTCGTCCCGCGATTACGGCTGCGTCGCTTGCTTGCTTGTACAACGCTGGCGATTACGAAAGCGAGCATGTGCCGGCGATGTTGGCGTACACGAAAAAGAACCTATACAACATCTCGACTGGTGGTAGATCATTTGGCCACTGGCATTACACGTACTTGTATTATTCACAAGTTGTTTACCGCCAAGGAAAAAAAGAATGGTTGCCATTTCGTGACCAGTTGTATGATCGCATTTCTAAAGAACAAACGGACAACGGTAGTTGGACGGGTAACATCGGACCGATTTATGTCACGGCTTGCAATTTAATTATCATGCAACTCGACCAAGCTTACGTACCGATTTATCAACGCTAGGCGATAAATTTAGGTTGCGAAATAACACCATTGCTATGCGTCTTTTGAACAGGAACGAATGCATCACTCAATCATGATGATCTTCGTGTTATCGCGGTTTTGAAAGAGCTTGAAGATTGCGTCGCTGTTGAGCGTGCCGTCTTTGATGAGCAATTCAGAACGTTGTTCTGCTTGGTGTCCCATTAATTTGATCCAGCGATTCATCAATGATTGTTGATAATTGGTACGTTTGTCAGGGGAATCAATGAAATCATAAGATTTTTCACTGATTCGTAGTTCGGTAAAGCTAGGGATTCGATTAAGAGATTGCCATGTCACATACCGAGTGGCGGAATACTTGTCGTTGAGTAATTGCAGCAAATATGGGAACCGCCACAGCATCGCAGAGGTCTTTTCAGTCGGTTCCCAACTCATGTGCCAAGCAGCAAGTGTGCGGTGGATCGCATTTCCTTGCATGATCCAGACAATTCCAGCCGCAGTGTTTTGGTAGGTTGGCTTGAGCTTTATTGCATCATGTCCATACCATTGTGTTAATGTGTCGGCCGTCCATTGCAGTGGTTTGTCAAGGTGACAGAGGTTGCAGGCATTGGGTTTTTCATTTTGCTCGACCGTTGTCACACGCGGAATGTCGATCTTGTGACTGCGAATTCCACCCATCAAGGCATAGGAAGTGTGTGGCATGTGACAGTTGTAGCACAGACTTGCGGCGGTACCTTGTTGATGATGTGTATGAGATTCAAGCTGTTCTGTGTACTGTGATTCCTGATGGCATTGAACGCAAGCATGGTTGGATTCCATCTTTTTACCGAGCAGGTCATTTTGTTCTTGCATGGAGTGTATGCTATGACAACTGAGGCATGTCATTTCACCGTTTAGATAACACTCGGATTTGGACATCCCTTGAAACTCGCGGCCACCGATACGAATGCTACCATCGTTCCAGTGCATGTTGTAATACGTTGTGCCTTTCTCAAGTTGTTCGTATTCGATTAATTCAAAGTGCATTTCCATGTTATCGCGTGGCTTGAATCCGATACCCTCAGCGAGAAACTTTTTTAGTGAATGTGCTTCAAACAAACTATGGCATTGTGCACAGACCTGAGCCTGTTGTTGTTTGTCGAGTTTTGATGGATTAGTGATATAGGTTGGCGCGGTATCTTCGGATAAGTGTGATTTGTACCGAGTCAGCGGATTCTGAAAGTGATCAACGTGTTGTTTTCCGGGGCCGTGACAAGCTTCACAGGCAATGCCTAAGTCAACCACATTGGTGTCGAACGATAGATTTTTTTCGCTAATGAGGGTAGGTCGCCCGGCGACACTGTGACACACAATGCAACTGGAATTCCAGACGACTGGCGGCCGACCAATGGAAGGATCGACGATAAATGAATCTTCATAAGGGATCCATCTTTTGTCGGCAATCATATAGACCCACGGGAATAACGCGAGCGTATTATTTTTGACTTTTTGCAGATCGTCATCTTGTGAATCGGCAGTTGGTTTATCGATTTCGGGGTTGGAGTGAGTAAGTGAAATCCAGAACATCTGCATCGCATGGGAACCGGTGACCATTACAATACGTTGGTCGCTCATTGGCGGGTTTGGGTGATCGCGAATAGTTACTGGATTTTGATGGATCTCCCATTTTGGTTGGGGGGTTCTGACCCAATACTGATCGCCTTGCATAAAGATCTTGTGCGTGGTCTGCCCGGCCTTTAGTTCACGACCATCAAAGTCAGCTTGAATCGCAGTGGGTGAGGCAATTTGTGTCATCGTGCGATGGTATGAGGCAAACCAAGAATTGTGCTGTTCTTGATGACAGGCGACACAAGTTTGTGCTCCCACATAATCATCGTGAGTGACAACTCGAGGTACAGCGCGAGAAAGTTGCACGTCATGGGTTTTGTCGCGCAACAGCAAGCTTGTAATACACCAGCTCAGGCCGAGTAGCGTAGTGATGACCCACCAGTGGTTAGGATTTCCTCGTTTTTGGTAATTCAGCCATAAAGGTGTCAAGCCGAACAGCACTAAGATGGTAACAACAGTGTATTCAAGCAGATGGTCCATAGCTAACTTTTATGACAAATAGTAATGTAGTTGTGACTTGTCGAGACTACAGTTTTGGAATGGGAATCGGAGGCATACCGGCAGGTACACTCCGCGGTGGTGCTCGGTAAACAGGCACGAGTTGTAAACCGAACCCACGATTAATTTCTTGAGCCGCTCGTTCTGCCCAAGGGGTCCCACCATGTAGTTCAATGACCGTGTTATACAGTTCAACAGCTCGTTCAATATAGGGTTGGCTGACTTCAGCTGCAGATAGTTTAGATTGTCCAGTAATATCCCAACCGACAAGTCTACGATTAGGAGGCTGCATCAATGGGGCAGTTTTAGGATTGCGGATAAAGACTTCCAGTGCAGCACCATACTCATAGACTCGCGCTTGATAGGCGATAAGTTGCGCATAGATCAAGTCATAGTTAGCTTGCCAGCGAGCGTTCAATTCTGATTCACGTAGTTCGTAGCCGCTTTCGAGAGCTTTCTGAGCATTGGCTAGATAAATAAGATAGGTTTTTGCTTTTTGTTGTTCTTGCCGAGCTTGTCGCAAAAAAGTTGCTGAATCAGTCGAAAACCGTATCCGCATTTCAATAATTTCAGCGGTTTGTTCATTGAGTGGATTTAGATCTAGAATAACTTGCCAGATGAAAGTTCGTAGGGGAGTTTCGTCGCGTTTGGCAAACTGATATTGGCGGCTGTTAAGGTCGGGTAAGTAGGGTTTCATTGCTTTTAGTTTGTAGCGTCGCTTGTCTGCTTCGCCTCGCACTAGATTTTTTTCAACCGTGGGCAACATAAAGAAGATCCCTCCCGATTCTCGTGCGACTCGACATTGCTCATACGGCCCAAAGCCACTGGAAAAGGCATCGGTTCGACGGCGAAACCCATTAGTTTGAAGTTGTTCCACAAAGGCGGTTTCTGGTCCACGATCGACTTTTAACCAATGTACGGTGCCGGTTTGTGGATGCTGCCAGCGCATGTATGCGTGGGGATAACCGAAAACGGCTTCACGTCCCAAAAAATACGTGCGGCATTTTGCAACTTTCGCTGCTTGCACGGTGTTCTCTAGAAATTGAACGTTGTTTTCTGGATTACCACTTTCATCACTCACAACGATTACGGCCATTTGCCGTTGCCCACGCGAGGTATAGCTAGTGTGATCATTGATAGCACGAACGATTGCTGGACAGATTAGCTCAGCCCCAGAGGGATCGATGGGGACTTCATTAATCGCTTTTTTGATGAGTTCGAGATTTGATGTTGGTTTATTTGTGTGTCGAATATAGCCGGATCCGAAACTCGTGATGGCGGTGAGCAAGTGGTCACCTGCATCGTCTTCGGCTAGTCCTAATTCGGTATAGACTTGATTGATCCGTTCGCGGATTTCCTTTTGATCGTTTCGCATACTTTCGGATTGATCAAAGGCCCAGACGACGAGGACGTCGCTTTCTTCGAGCATAAAAACGAGTTCTTGGGTGATACGATCCATTGCTTGCTGGATATTGTCAACGACTTCGCGAGGGTCGCCATAGGATCCGAGTGGTATGGATGTCAGCAATGAATCAGAAACGCTTGCGGGTAATTTGATTTCGGACGCGGCCATTTCGGTAGGTTCAACTTTACTGTCACTAACTTCAGCATCGAATTGAGCTTCTGAGAATGTAGCGGCGCCGATAGCGGTGGGGACTCCGGCAGCCGGAGCAGCCGTGGGGTTGGTATTGATTTCTTCCGAGGGGGTCATGTCTTCTTCAAGTTCGACGGTGACCATTTCTTCTTCGAGGACGATTTCTTCCGAGGGGACATTGAGGACGACCATTTCGAGCGATTCAAGGATTTCGGGCGTCATGGTGAGGATGCCGAGCGCGATGAAAATCAATGTATGGATGAAGGTGGATATGCCTAGAGCGCCGACGCTTTGCAGAACTTGCCTTAGTGTTTTGCGGCTCTGTATTTGTTCGTCGGTTAAAATTTCGTGTGACGCCGTGTTGGATTCGACCTGGGTAGTTTCAGGTTGCAACTCCGCAGCTTCTGATTGCAAATGAGCGAGTGTCAAATTATTGGGTTCTGTATGCATATGACAGAAAAGAGATTGTGTTTTACCGACATCGACTACTTTAATTATAGGTGATTTTACATTCCACGTCCGGTGCAATTCTTGACCACGAATTACACGAATGAGTATGAATGTAAAAGATGGGCAACCTCTAATAACTCTGAATCAAAGGCAAGAGTGGTTTTAGATGCTGGTGTATGGGGGTTGAGGTGTTGGGAGAGATATTGGAAAACGAATTTCCACCGGAGATCGGCGATTTTGTGTAGTAAAGCGTAGTATCCTAGGGGACGAATCGACAATTCAGCCTACCCCTATAGATTACTGATGTTATGATACGATTAGCGTTGAGATGTCTGTTAGTGCTTGGATTTTATTATGTCGCGTATTGCCGTATACACAGGTTCGTTTGACCCCATTACCTTAGGGCATTTGAATATTATCGAACGGGCTCGGAAACTCGTAGATACACTTATCGTCGGAATCGGTGTGAATGTCGAAAAGCAATCCCTGTTTACGCTCGATGAGAGACTTAAGTTAGTCCGGCAAGTGACGCAGAAGTGGGGCAATGTGCAAGTGCAAACATTCGAAGGACTAGCCGTCAAGTTTGTACGTGAGTGTGAGGCGCGGGTTATGATTCGTGGCGTTCGACCGCTGACAGATATTGCTGGCGAATTTACCGTTATGATGGCCAACCGCCAATTGGACCCAGAAATCGAAACGGTTTTCCTCATGGCCGACGAAGAGTTCTCACACGTCTCGAGTACGCTGATTAAGCAAATCGCTGAATTCTCAAATGATGAAATGCTCGTGCGGTTTGTGCCAGTGGAAATCATCGGACAACTGCGTCAAAAACTATCCTTAGCCGATAGCTAGTTCTCGTGATTGCGTAGTTCTTGCTGTAGATAGCTCGCTCGTTGAATATTTCGATCCGCAATGTCCAACGCCGCACCATGCATCTTTTGTAAATGTGCTGGTTGAGTATGGATGAACAAACGATTTAAAGTTGGAATATCTAAGTCAATCAAACCCATGTTGACGCCCATTCGCACACTCGACAATAAATGCATCGTCTCTTCACTGCTGATGGTCTGTGCTGTACTTAATATGCCGTACGCACGGCTAACTCGGTCTTTGAGTTCTTGCTGGCTTTCGCGAGCAAGAAAATCTCTAGCTTTTTGTTCGTACTCAATCATCACTGGAATAACATCATTGACCTGTTGTACTAATTCCAACTCGCTTTTTCCGAGCGTGATTTGATTACTGATCTGATAAAAATCACCCATTGCTTCGGACCCCTCGCCATAGAGTCCTCGTACGGCAAGATTGATTTTATGTAAGCTACGAAAGACCTTGTCCACTTCGCGTGTCATCACTAGTGCTGGTAAATGTAACATGACACTAACGCGTAATCCTGTGCCGACATTGGTGGGACAAGCAGTTAGATAACCGAGTGATTTGTGAAATGCGTACTGGACATGTTCTTCGATGCAATCATCGATCCAATCAACTTGTTTCCAGGCTTCGAATAAATCCAATCCACTTTGCATGACTTGGATGCGAATATGATCTTCTTCGTTTACCATGACACTAAACTTCTCATCATGATCGATCGCAACAGAGCGAACTCCATTACATTCAGCGAGTTCACGGCTAATAAGTTGTCGCTCGATGAGAAACTGACGGTCTAAATCGGCGAGTTCGTTGACGTTGACATAGGAAACGTGATCTTTCCATTGCGTGACCGATTTGACTGAATGTTCAACCGCGGATTCAATTTGTTACTTGTCCGCATCCGACGCTTTGCGAATGAAGGGGAAATCGGAAAGGTTACGGGCAATACGAATCCGAGAACTGATCACAATATCGGATTCAGGTCCAGTCCCCCGCAACCATTCGCCGCCACCTTCAGTTAGTTCATTTAAGTGCATGGCTATTCCGATGAATCATCGGCCTCCATGGATTCTGAAAGATTTTTTATTTCATCTCGCAATGTCGTCGCTTGTTCGTAATCTTCACGACCAACGGCTGCTTCCATGTCGCGCCGAAGTCGGATTAACTCGGTGCGACGGTCTGTTCCACCCATCCCAGATTTGGGGCGTTTGCCAACATGTTGCGTGGCATTCTGGATGCTTTTGATGATGGGTTCGATTTTATCCTCGAAACAAACATAATCATGCGGGCATCCTAAACGTCCGGCATGTCGAAACTCGTAGAAAGTAATGCCACAGATCGGACAGGCTTGTTGGTCGAGTCGAGCGAGTTCTTCAGCCGCTTGACCAATCTTTAGATGCTGGGCTAAAGCCCCTGCTATCGATGGTGACTCCAATTCAGGTGTTTCCGCTTGTATGAGGTAAACTCGAGCGTGTTCTTCGCACAGGTGAAGTTCGTCGGGGATCTCGTCCGTTAACTCTGTGATATGAAAGGTCGCTGGGCGTTCGCAATGTTGACATTTCATTGGTCTGCTGCCTTTTCCTAAGCTCTAGTTTAGTGTGCGGTATGTGAACCTAACCAAGTCTCAGTTGACGAGATACTCATTTGCCAATAGATGACTGTTAGAATTTTATCAATGCCCACGAACCTGTCAAGAATAGCGGAATCACAATGCTTAGCAGTGCTAATGCACAGGGCACCTTGTTGGATGCGAATTAGCTTATTCGTGGCGATTGTTAAGGGTTTCTCGTTTGCGAGTGACGATGTATTATGATGTATTAATAGGATATCGCATTTGTTCTTAGTTATTGATGCAAGAATTGTCCATGAACCACCGTCCCGATCTAGAAACGTTTTCAGCGTTAGCCGCCGAAAACCAATTAATCCCGGTCTATCGCACCTTGCTTAGCGATAGTCTGACGCCGGTCTCGGCTTTTCAGCGGTTAGATCAAGGTGGTAGTGTTTGCCTGTTTGAGAGCGTCATCGGTGGTGAAAAAATTGGACGCTTTAGTATTCTGGCTACTGATCCCTTCATGGAAATACATGCGAGTGGTCAACAGGTAACGGTCGTCCAAGGTGAAGAGCGTAAAACGTACCATTGTGACAATCCTTTGAACGAATTGCGTGACTTGGTCGCTGGATTTCAAGTAGCTGAACTTGATGAGCTTCCTCCGTTCTCCGCCGGCGTCATCGGCTACGCCGGTTATGACGTCGTGCGGTACGAAGAATCATTACCGGACGCACCGCATGATGATCGCCAAATACCAGACATGACTTTTGGGTTTTATGATTCGCTGGTGGTTTTCGATAACATTAATAAAACATTGTTCGTGATTGTCTTGGCTCGCCCAGAATTGCATGACGGTGATGTTCAAGCAGCCTATGCCGCCGCTGCCGCTCGAGTGGATGGCTTGGTGGTTCGGTTAGCAGATATTCCGGCTGAATTATCGATGGATGATATCACGGTGGCATCTGCGGAAGTTGACGTCCCGTATGAATCCAATTTTACCCCTGAAAAATTTCAAGGCGCTGTTGCAAAATGCGTTGAGTACATCGAGGCTGGTGATATATTTCAAGTGGTCATCAGTCAGCGTTTGGAATTAGCGATGCAAGTTGATCCGTTGGAATTGTATCGCTCACTGCGTGTTGTAAATCCTAGCCCTTTTATGTTTTTCTTGCGAACGCCGGAAGTTACTTTAGTTGGCAGTTCACCAGAGATTATGTGTCGGGTTGTGGATGGACAAGTTACCGTGAGACCGTTGGCAGGTACGCGTCCACGAGGTGCGACTGTTGCCCAAGACGAAGCGTTCGCGGAACAGTTATTGGCCGACCCTAAAGAACGAGCAGAACATGTGATGTTAGTGGATTTAGGTCGTAACGATCTTGGACGCATTGCGAGCTACGGCAGCATCGAATTATCCGATGTCATGGTGATTGAGCGGTACAGCCATGTGATGCATATTACCTCCAATGTGAATGGAGAACTGCAAGAGGGTAAAGATGCATTTGATGCGTTAGCGGCCTGCTTACCCGCTGGGACTGTTTCTGGTGCTCCCAAGGTGCGAGCAATGCAAATCATTGATGAACTCGAACCGCATCGTCGAGGGCCTTACGCCGGAGCTGTGGGGTATATTGATTACGCAGGAAACATGGATACCTGTATTGCACTACGTACGTTTGTTATTAATGACGATAAAATCTATGTGCAAGCCGGAGCGGGAATTGTTGCGGACAGTGATCCAGAGTCGGAATACGAAGAGACGCTCAACAAGGCTAGAGGATTACTCAAAGCGGTTGAGATAACGGTAAAGCGTGCAAACCAGTAATTAGTTAAAGAGCTTACTTAGATTCACGCAATGTCATGAAGCTAATTCCAGCCAGACCCAAAGCGCCAATACAGGCACCAATGTCCATGAGGATGCTCGCTCGCGAAAAGGGAATGCTGATCGCTAAATCTAATGCAAAAATTAGCAGCATTAATAGAGCAACTGCTAACCCAAAAAAACAAAATACCTTTGACACTAGACGGATTCCTTGCGATCTAACTCAACGTTGAAACACTTGAAGTATGATTGTTAACTAAAATAACTCCCCTGATGGGAATCAACTTATTCAAAAAGTATAATCAAGTTGCATAATCTAAAACGACATCAATTCATACAATTTTTGGCAGATGTTACGATTCTACCGAAAATATTTTTTGAAACATTAAGTTAACGGACGTTTTTGCCCATATCGATGGTGGTAAATGTGTTTTTACCACCCCAGTATGTATATGTTAATTGTCTCTTTGAGATCAGCAAACTCCCTTGAATTATAAATTAACGAACAACTGAGAGACACTTTGGTGGAGCATCGTCGCCATAAGTTGCTCATCAACGAATTTTTAACTTTCTATACGGAGCTCTATTTCCGTTGAGGTTTAAATATGAATGCTGCGAAAACCTTGAATAGCGAACTGGCCCAAACCATGCGAGCGTGCATGCCGATAGCTGAGCAATTCACATATTTTGACCATGCTGCAGTAGCACCGTTGTCTGGTCGAGCAGCAAACGCGATGGCGACGTGGCTGCAACAAGCGGCGGAGCAGGGCGATGCGTTATGGCCTCAATGGGCAAGTGAAGTTGAGGATACTCGTAAGCTAGCGGCAGAGTTGTTAGGCACATCTTCACAGCAAATAGCGTTAGTGCCGAATACGTCGATGGGAATTAACATTGTGGCTCAAGGATTTCCTTGGAATTCTGGTGATAATATCGTCACGTTAAGCAACGAATTTCCAGCGAATCAATATCCGTGGATGAATTTGCGAGACCAAGGGGTTGAGCTACGAGTTGTTGAAGTGAAGAATGTTGCTGTAGATATTCAACAGATATTGGATACTTGTGACGCTCGCACACGTTTGATCACCGTTAGTTGGGTCTCATTTTGCACGGGGTATCGTATGCAATTAGAAGAACTCATTGCTGCGGCCCATGCGCGAGGAATTCTTGTATTTTTAGACGCCATTCAAGGCATAGGTGTGTTTCCTTTGGCCGTTGAACAACTGGATGTTGATTTTGTTGCGGCTGATGGTCACAAGTGGATGTTAGGACCAGAAGGAGCTGGCATATTCTATTTGAAACAATCGCACTTGGATTTTTTGCGACCTGTCATGGTCGGTTGGAATTCGGTGAAACGGCCATTTGATTTTGATCAAATAAACTGGCAACCTCGCCCAACGGCAACTCGATTCGAAGGTGGCTCAAATAACATGGTAGGTCTCATTGGCCTAGGAGCCAGTTTATCATTCCTAAAAGAACTTGGATTAACATCGGAGGTATCGCCGATAGCTGAGCAGATTCTCGATTACATCGCTGTGGCCCGCACAGCGCTGATCGACTTGGGAGCTAAATTATTTGGACCGGAAGACCGTGCCTACCAGTCAGGCATTCTGTCATTTGATTTTCCTGGAGAGGATCTATCACGAGTGCGTCAGCTTTGCATGGATAACCGGGTTGTATTGAGTTGTCGGGCTGGAAGACTGCGAATAAGCCCTCATGCATACAATAATCAGGATGATTTGGACCGGCTATTGAATGTGTTAAGCGACCGCAACAAGGCCTGATATTCTTACCACTATTGATCTAGCCAATCCTGCGGCGTGTCAAAGTCACCAAACGAATCGTCCGTATCGACAGCTATCGATTGATGGGGGAATTGTTTCCAGAGAGTGTTCAATCCTTGTTCGCTTGTAAGTTGAGAAACTGCTTGGGCTACAGTTGCGGGAAACAGGGCTGGGTGTCCGCGGCGTCCCTGGTATGACGGTGCAAGGATTGAATTAGGGTACTGCGGATGGAAATTCAAGAGCTGGTTGATGATCGAACTGGATAAATGAGGCATATCTGCAGGCGCCATCAAGATTACATCATTTTCAGACAACACAGACGATTCTTGCAAATGCGTCCATCCAGCCCAAAAGCTATCTTTCATTTCCGCTGGAGCATCGGCAAGTACGATTTTAAATGACAGGCGTTGCCCAATATTCTGTAACAGTATTTGCAGGTCATGGTCATCTGCACGAATGACGACCAACACGTGGTCGACTCTACTTAGACACCAAGCTTCGAGTGTGTGCTGGATCAGCGGTTTGTGCTGATACGTTTTCAACAGCTTGGGTTCACCCATGCGACGACTCAAACCTGCCGCAGGTATGATGGCAAAGCTGTTCACCGTTGCACCTCAATTTTTGCAGGTCGACCTATGATTGTTCCATTGCAATTGCGATGCGAAATGAGTTCTGCACAAATACTGATGGCAATTTCGATGACCGTTTGTGATCCGATTTCGACGCCGACCGGTGCGTGCACTTGTTCTAAATCTTCGGCGGATATTCCTTGGGTACGCAAATCATCAAAGATCATTCGGATTTTTCGTTTGGATCCGATCATACCTATATATCGAGCTCCACGCGGTGCTAGGTAATAAAGTGCTTCTTCATCATGGTTGTGGCCGCGAGTCACAATTAGACAATACGTATCATTATCAATCGGTAATCCCGGCAGGATTTGATCAACACTTCCGGCCAAACGCTTGGTAGCACGCGGGAATCGATCCTCGGAGATAATCGATTCGCGGTCATCTTGTACCCACACATCAAAATCTAAGTCATAGGCAATATCTGCCACGGCTTTTCCAATATGCCCGCCGCCAACGATTAACAGTCGGCATTGCTCTAATACGGGAAGAATCGCAATACCGTCTTGAGCGATTGCTTTGGGTCGGTCGGTAAGTGGTGACACCATGGCAGAAATTGATTCGACGGGTGTCCCATCGGTTACGCCAAGTGAGGCAATTTGTTGAGCTTGTTCGTCAAACAAAATCAATGTGGCAGGTTCAGATTCGTTTTGTTGGTCAAATACGATAACCTCCACAAAACCGGGTGATTGGACAATCAACTCGGTCAGCTGAGTCAGATATTCGCGGACTTCCGTTGTTTGCACCGGTTGCATCAAAATGTGCATACGGCCACCACAAATCAGCCCATCGTCCCAACCATAATCATTATCGAGTTGAAAGAGAGCGATCTCTCCGTCACCTGTGCCACTGTTCAAAATCCCTAGTGCTTTACGTTTAACTTCGGCTTCGACGCATCCACCTCCGAGTGTTCCAGCTTGGGAGCCATCGGCATAGATCAGCATTGTCGCTCCCGGTTTCTGTGGGGTACTGCCACGCGTTTCGACCAAGCGACAATAGACGGCGTCACGTTTGCCCGCGGCGATTTCCAATAATTGTGGTAATAGGTCGCGCATTTTAGGAGTTCAATTGGGACGTGGTTATTCTTAATTCAACCGAGCGAACCATATCTTTAACACGCTCTCGATATTCCGACATGTGTGGTGCGACGAGATGGTTTTCTAAATCTTCAATGGTTTCCCACTGTTCGATGATTACAACAGTGTCTTCTTCTGGTGGAATTTGGCGATCAATGCCGCTCACGAAATCGACGGTTGGTGTGTATTGGATACAGCCTTTTTCCGCTAAGACATTGGGGATGTTGACGTTAAATGCACGGATAAACTCTTGCCGTCGTCCCTTATCAATATATGCAGTGGCAATAACGTGAATCATGACATTTTCCTAAACGTGATATGTTTGTTGGGTGTTGAATGGTTCAGCAGCAGTTGCCGTTGGGGGCACAGCAGCCTTCATCGCTGAGATTGATTGCATCTGGGGTTTCCGTTTTGTGATGTTTCCAAGCGCGGATAGTCATACTACGAAACTCGATACCCTCAACAGTTTGCCAGGGATCATTTTGGCGCACGAGAATTTCAACGGAAATAAAACCGGCATCGGTAAAGGCAGCGGCAAAGGCATGTTCTTCGAAGGCCCCGCTGATACAGCCACTCCATAACGTTGCATCGTCTTGAAGATGTTGCGGAACAGTTCCATCGGACACGATGTCACTGATGACTGCCCGTCCACCCGGTTTTAGTACGCGAAAAATCTCGTTGAAAAGTTGTACGCGATCTTCATTTCTTACTAAGTTCAGAACGCAATTTGAAACGACGACATCAACACTCTCATTTGCTATCATGGGCGATTTGTGTCGGAGGGTCTCGGCTTGTTGTTCCACGGCAATCCAACTATTAGCGTCATTTGCTGGTGATGTCTGCAAATATTCTTCTAGTTGATCGAGGTCGAGCTTGAGGTCTTGAATTCGTCCCTTACGAAATGAGACATTATCCCAGCCAATGTTCTCGCCAACTTCACCTTGAAATTGGCGTGCAAGTCCGAGCATGTCGTCGTTGATATCGACACCAGTGACTTGGCCTTCAGGTCCAACAACCTGCGAAGCGATGTAACAGATCTTCCCTCCGCCTGATCCCAAATCGAGGACATGATCGCCCGTTTGTACATATTTGGCAGGGTCACCACAGCCATAATCGCGGCGGATAAGTTCAGCGGGAATTGCTTTGAGCCATTGGGCATCATAGTCGACGGGGCAACAAAGAGCCGGTTCGGTTTTCTTGGAAGCGGCTGAGTAGCGCCCCGCAACCGCTTGTTCCACATTGAGGTCAGTTGAAGTCATTGTTGTGTCCTGTGTCCTGTGTTGAGGTTGAATGTGCAGCCTGCCGTTGTGTATGGGAGCATTATACAAGAACTGAATCTAGAGTTCAGCAATGAGCTCTTGCACAAACGCTCGGACATTTTCCAGAGCCTTTGCTTTACCCATGTCCGCAGCGGAAGCAACACGTTTGACAATGGCAGATCCCACGATAATTCCATCTGCCACTTGCGATAACATTTTGACTTGCTCAGCTTGGCTGATGCCGAATCCGATACAGACCGGTAATTCCGTTTCCGACTTGAGCCAACCGACTTGATCAACGACTTCCGGTGGCAATTCTTGTCGAGCGCCGGTGATACCGGTAACGGAAACATAATAGAGAAAGCCACTCGTAGTTTCACAAATTTGTAGCGCTCGGTCACGTGGTGTTGTAGGGGTTACAAGTTGAATCAGACTGAAATCCTCACGTTCACAGATAGCTGCAAACTCTGGTGCTTCCTCGACAAGTAAGTCGGGTACGATCGCTCCAGCGACTCCCGCTTGTTTGGCTTGTGCGACGTAGCGTTCTAGGCCTTGGCGATGAATGATGCTGTAACTGACCATGGTGACTAGTGGAGTCGATAAATCAACTGTCCAAGTTTGAACATGATCGAGAATTGCATTGAGTTTTATTTTTTGATTCAGAGCTCGTGTATACGAAGCTTGAATTACAGGACCGTCGGCTATGGGATCGCTGTATGGAATGCCTAGTTCACAAATGCTAGCGCCACATTTTGCTAGTTCTGCGAGGACTTGGCCAGTGAACTCTAGGTCGGGATCGCCAGCGGTAATAAATGGGATAAAGGCGGTTTTGCCTTGGCTGCGAAGTTCGTTAAACGTGGTGTCTATAGTGGACATAGATATTGTGCAGGGTGAATAATAGTTGTCGGTTATTGATTTAACGTTGCCGCCGCTGCCATTTCTTCTTTAATGCGAGCGATTTCATTACTGTCTTTGTCTCCTCGACCCGACAAGCAAACTACGATCCGTTTGCCAGGGCCCAGTTCGCCAGCTAGCTTCATAGCTGCCGCGATTGCGTGTGAGCTTTCCAGTGCTGGCAATATACCTTCACACTGTGTGAGAGTATCGAAGGCATGCATCGCATCATCATCTTCACACGAAGTATATTCGACTCGCCCAGAATCTTTCCAGTAACTATGTTCGGGGCCTACGCCGGGATAATCGAGTCCGGCTGATATGGAATGGACATCACATGTTTGCCCATCTTCGTCTTGCATCACATAGCTCATACTGCCGTGCAAGACGCCATGTTCACCGTAGCTCAAAGGCGAAGCATGGTCGCCTGGGTGTGAGCCGCGCCCCGCCGCTTCAACACCGAGCATAGCCACATCAGCATCGTCTATAAATGGATAGAACAGTCCTGCGGCGTTGCTGCC
>JABHUV010000020.1 GCA_018658605.1 Planctomycetaceae bacterium
CCTGAAAGCGTGGGAAAGGTCTGGGATGCAGAAACTGGTCAGGAAATGCTCACGCTCAAAGGACACACAAGTCACGTCCGGAGCGTGGCATTCAGTTCGGACGGGAAGCGGATTGTTAGCGGCAGCCATGACAACACAGTGAAGATCTGGGACCTGGGATCCGTAGCAGACTCCACCCACCCAATTACCAAGTCCCTACCGCCAAACCTCGAGCAGGGCCTGGTCGCCTACTACCCGTTCAATGGAAATGCGCAGGACGAGAGTGGCAATGGGCATCATGGAGAAATAAAGAACGTAGTTCTGACACGTGACCGACATGGCGGCGAAGAGAAAGCCTTCTATTTCGCAGGACGAGGTCAGCATATAAGCCTACCCCCATTTCAATACGGTAGTAGGTTTTCGGTCAGTATCTGGGCAAATTCCTTCACTGAATCGGACATTCAACTCTACTTATCGAAGAAACCGGGCGATGCTCTTGACAGTGTCCAGTTCTATAACGACCAGCGAGGCGATAACCATGCATATAAAGCGATGGTTTTCTCCTCGGACAATCTAGGCATTGGTCGTCATGCACAGCATCTTCCCGATACTCCTGGAAATTGGTCGCACTTAGTATTTACTTATGATGGAGGCAATACTTCATCCGCGTTAAGAATCTACCAGCATGGAGTACGCGCTGACACTGATGACTTTGGGCTGGGCCGTTCTTTCGTTAGCTTTAATGATCTGAATGTGCGCTCTGAAATCGGTTCGCAAAATAAGGGAGCCGATTCGTTTCACGGAATTCTCGACGACATCCGCATCTACAACCGGGCACTGTCTGAGGCAGAAGTGAAGGCACTTTACGACTTTGAGAAGCCATAGAATCGCGGGTTTGCCATTGGCTGGCAATGCATGCTAGAATCAGCCTCTATGACACCCTTTGACCCTTATCACAAATGGCTTGGCATTCCTGTAACGGAAAGGCCGATTTCTAAATACCGCCTGCTTGGAATTGGCGATTTTGAATCGGATAGGGAAGTCATTAGTACCGCTGCCGAGCGGCAAACAGTATTCCTGAGAACGATGCAGGCTGGAGAACATGCTGTACTCGTTGCCGAACTGTTAAATGAAGTTTCTCAGGCACGTGTAACGCTGTTAAACGCAGATCAAAAGACTGAATACGACGAGGAATTGCGGGAGCTGCACGCACCGGAACCGGAAGCAGAACCAACGCCGCCGCCTATTCCGGTGGTACAGACGCCCGCTCCGACTCCATTTGCAACACCAGTGTCACAACCCAAGCCAACACCTATTCCAGTCGTACAGACGCCAGCGCAGTTGCAGAATATTCCGTTACCAACATCGCAAACTTCTACTCCCTTTGCGACACCACAAATATCGATAACAACGCCTCGGCGTCTCAAAAGACGTGCCCGTGGCAAAGTGTTCAAGGTAGCTGTGGCCTCTGTGATAGGAACAGTCACCGTAATCACGCTGATCCTGGCTCTAAGTGACTACTCGCGTACCCCCCCAAAACTAACACCCGAGCAACTTCTCATCTTGGAGGAGGAGCGGGTGGAAAGTTATCAACTCAATCAGAAACAGGTGGAAATTGATCAGCTTGTTGATAATGCGATTGCGGGTTATCGATCGGGTAGATACCACGAATCGGATAAACTATTTAATGATGCTATAAACTTAGGTAATTCATCAGACGCAAATCTGAACCTTTGGCTAGTCTATCAAGAATTAGCTCGCTCGCATGAACACCGTGGAGATTACGTCACCGCCTTAATCCACGTTCGCAAAGCAATTCAATTAAGTCTGACTGCCCATGATGAGGCGACCTCTATCGGAGACGAGGGTGTTTATCTGATTCGCAACGGTGAGCACGAGAAAGGATTGGCCCGAATAGGGCACTCGCTAACAATTGAGGAAGCGCCATGGAATTCGTATTACATGGGAAGGGAACTCCGCATACTAGGACGTTTTGAGGAAGCGGTTCCCTATTTGAAGAAGTCAATCGAACTTGGAGTTACCAATGGTTGGGCACTATGGGATCTAGGGGAAATAGAGTTGTATTATTACGCAGATTATACTAAAGGCCACGAGATCTTGATTCAGCTTGAGAGGGACGTTTTCTCGACGCACATTAATATGCAAAAATATTGGCACCGACGTGCTTACGCGTCCTCAAAATTAGCGAATTGGGATGACGTTATTATTGAAACTAATCGGGGATTAGCGACGGTGGGAGACGACGAATATGACGAAAGGTTGGTAGGAATGCGTACCATGGCCATACAGCGTTTAGGTAAAACGACCGCAATTACTTCGGGCGGTGCAAACTCTGCGACCGGAAATTCCGGACTCGGTAATATGGGGTCGCTACCAAAGTCGTTAACAACTGGTCTATTGCTTTATTTGCCACTTGACGGAAAATATGCGTTTGGAGATCCTGGCGATCAGAATGACCATCAACTTAAAGTCGATGTTTCGGGTGCAGTGCTTACCGAAGATCGATTCGGGCGTCGAAACGGCGCTTACCGATTTGACGGCAAAGATGACCGAATCGTGGTTGAGTACGGAGGACTTCCTACAGGGGATTCTACTCGTTCGATCGCCGTATCTTTTCATGCATCCGGCATTAGGCTCAGTTCTCAAGGCGACCCAAGGTCCGAGAATTTAGTTTCTCTTGGTGATGGAACCTTTGGTTTAGAAGGTAAACGATTCTCTCTGGGCATTCGCGGTGAAGAATTATTTTTGGTCGGTCAGAATCGTGACCGCCATTTTGAGGTAACCAAACTCCATGATCAATGGTGCACGTATATTGTCACATTTAAAGGCGAGATTGGGGAATGCTATGTGAACGGAATGCCGGTTTCTCAGTTTGAACATAAATTGGATACCGCATCTGCGCCACTCGTAATCGGAAGTAACACGCTGAGTCGGAATGATGAGTTTTTTAAAGGGACTATAGATGAGGTTTTGGTTTATGACCGTGCTATGTCTCTTACGGAAATAAAAGCGTTGGATGCGTATTTATCAAACAAACCAACACCAAAACAAGCAACAACCATTCAGGATTTGATGTCTCAAATAAACCAAGAAAATATACGTGTCCCCGAAGCGAAACCCAGCAACCAGTCCATCCTACCAGCGGAACTAAAAAAGTTAACGGCGGCGTTAAAATTGGGACGGGCAGCGTTGAGCGAACGCAATCTTGATATCACAGCCGAGCAATTGGCGATCGCCGAACCCTTAGCGCGGAGCGGCGAACCACAAAAAGCATTTATCCGGCTTGAAAGGATGTACGAGTTTGTGAAGCTGTTTTTACGATTGACCAACGAGGCAATCGATAATTATGAGCGTGGATCTGAGATCAAACTTGGTCAGAGTACTGTCGTAGTGGTTGTCGAGACGTCACCGCAGGACTTGACAATTAGAATCGCGGGTTCTGTTAAAACCTATTTGCGCAACCAACTTTCAACGGGCCTTGCAATGGGGATTGCCGACACTAATTTTGAGGAATCTCAATTTAAGTCAACACTTAAGGCTGCCTTTGTTATTACGCAAAAAAATTTGCGTGAGTTCGAAATGACAAAAGCTCGCGAATTTTGGGAAATGGGACCAGAATCGCTAGAGCTGTTTGAAGGCTATATTTCCGATGATTACAGATTTGCGTCAGAGTAATCTGGAGCATGGTTGGAGACCATTACCTATCGCAAATCTGCCAACTGTCTACTTGATTCTCACAGCCCTAAACCAAGCCCCGGCAGATCGGACGAATCCGCCCCCCCCCTATTTTCCTTGCCCGGCGGCCCGGGGGTGGGCTTCCAACCAAGCACTTCGTGTTGTGATTTGGTAAGCTGGTCGAAGGTGGCCTCGACGAGGTCACGTTTGAAATAGTCTATGTGTTTGTTCCTGTGTGAATTGGAGGCGTGGGTTATGAGTAGTTGCGAAGTTGGTGTGTGGGAAGAAGCAATCTACCAATACAAACGATCGCAACAGTGCTCTTGAACAATCTGCAGAGGAGGAGGTTTGAATGAAAAGTCTTAAGTCATTGTTCATTATTGTTGC
>JABHUV010000379.1 GCA_018658605.1 Planctomycetaceae bacterium
CCCCCCTCATAGCAGGATCCTTTTCCATTTCGCAAAGGGCCTGCTTCACCCCAAAAGACGGAACCTTCCGGATGCCCTCTTTTTTTGGTCGTATAGGAGGGCTGGTTCCAGGGCCCGTTATCCGTTGTGTAAATTACAATGGTATTATCACGCAGGTTCAGTTCGTCGATTGTGTCGAGTAAGCGACCGGTTTCAAAATCGAACTCCTCAACTACGTCCCCATACAGCCCGCCGTCACTTGTCCCACGAAAATCCTTCGACGCATCGATGATTGTGTGCATCATGGTATGCGCCACGTAGAGAATAAACGGTTTATCGGGATCACGACCACTCTTCAGATATTCAATAGCCTTATCCGTATAAAGTGTGGTCAGACTTCCCATATCCGTGGTAGAACCCGCCGCTACATTATTCTCATGGAATGTGACCTTTCCACCATCATTTGCCCCCAGCGTTCCAAAATAATACTGAAATCCCTGCGCGTTGGGCATACGCTCAATAATCGCTTTGCGATTGGAAACATCCCATTTACCAATACATGCCGTTTGATAACCTGCTGTGGTTATCATCTCCGCCCAGGTGATTTCGGACGCTGGCATTCCCCAGCCCAAACTCCTCAATGGGTACCGACCGGTCAACAGCGCGGAGCGTGAGGGCCCACAGACGGGCTGTGCATAAAATTGTGTGAAACGAGTTCCCTCACGAGCCAGTTGGTCCATACGTGGTGTTTTGTTATTTTCGTTTCCATAACAGGCCAAATCAGCCCAGCCCTGATCGTCAGTAAAGATTATAAGAATGTTAGGTTGCGTACCCTTCACAGCTTCAGCCGTAAATGCGCGCTGCATTAGAACAATTACAATTATAAAACTAAGTATCGCTCGCATCGAGTCACGTCCTTTTTTGAATTGTGATAGTAACTTACGGTAGTTATTAGAACAAAATGTTGACGTAATTGCCGAGGGCAACGCCAAAGATTATCTAAGGATTTTATTCTCCACCATGTATAATACAGACCCAAACAGTGTTGCGGCGTGGTAGAACTACAAACCGCACGCCTTGACCTATTAATAGCGGTGGAAACCGTAACCACCCCGTATCTGGGTACAATTCAAGCTATAGGCTATTACAGGATCCCGTGAGCCAGATGCACATCCATACCCGTTATTTCACTATTCTGATTTCCTGGGTGTTTTGCCTAGGACCCAACGTACAGTCGCAGACTACCGAAACTGAACGTTTTGTGAGTGACATACGATCACAGGTGGCCCAGTTGAGTCAACGCAGCAAAACGCTGCCCAAAGAATTCGTTACCGCCGTTGCCATCATGAATGGCGTCCAGACCAGATTGAGTTCACTCAACTATGCCATTTTGAAGCGACAGGGCAAACGCACCCCCAACACAACGGAAGAATGTTTGGCGTTTCGCGCCGGCATATGTGGCAATCACATTGCTGCATTTATGACAGTGGCGAATCAACTCGGTCTCCGTACCCGACCCGTTGAGTTCTATATAGCAGGACCCTCGCCCGCTGAAAACGCTTCCCATATCTGTGTTGAAGTCTACTATGACCAACAGTGGCATCTGTTTGACGTAACCTGGGGTACCTATTTCATGCTGCAGAACAACGTTGCCTCGATTGATCAGATTCGCAAATCTGCTACGGAATCCCGCCGCTGGGCCGTGACTAATGAATCGGACCTCTGGTACCTGCAGTGGAAAGATGCCGGCCACGATCCGCTAGTCTATGTCGACCATATGCACGTCGATATTCTACGCGGACGAGAAGGTACTATTCATCTGCGGCCCAACAAACACATATATAGTCCTGTGCATCAACCCAATTTCGTCGGGCGCAATACAAAGGACCAGGACTATGGCGCCATTAGAGTCCAACTGGTTGATACCAATCCCGGATCAAACATCATCAAATTGGAAGCTCTCGGTAAATCAGGTAGTGGCACCGTCATTATCTCCGACGGAAAACATCAAACTCGGCTTGCTATGTCGACGCTCAATGTGGGCACCAATCTGATTAAATTAGATCATCCTACAATTGACACGTCGCTGACACTATCAATTGAGGTGGAGTCCACGATTGGAGTGGGATATGTAGTTTATTCCAGCATCCAGGCGAAATAGGATATGTTGCCAACGAAACGGTCCGCCGTGGCCGTCAAGATCACAAACGACAATTTTAATCCAACACTACGGCCCACCTCAAGACGCCTTCCTGCCTGATGCTGACTCGGCTGACACCGATAAGAAAACGGCCAAACACTGCCATTAAGGAATGAAACAGTGTTGGCCGATAAAAGTATTACGTGGCTTACCGTGCTAGTGATTAAATAAGAATTCTTTTGTGTTAATCAACGCCCAAACAATATCCTCATAGGCTATTTTGGCGTCTCCAACCTTTTCGATGTGCGCCGTTGCGATCGCTTGTTCTTCAACCGTCGGCATACGAGCAAACGATAATAAATACAACTCGCGTATCTTGTCCGCGTGTTCGCGTTCAGCGTCTTTACTTAGCATCGCTGCCCGACCACTGCCGTTGGTCAACTTACCCTGAATCTCACCAGAGTTTAATAGATGCAGGCTTTGTGCCAAGTTTGCTTCGCTACTACGTTCACATTCGCAAGCCGAACTAGATTCGGGACGCCCGAAAACTGTGAGAAAATAGGAGCTAAAGCCACTGTCTGGTAGTTGCGAAGCTCGAGTACCCACTGGAACACCAGGAAAGTTTGTTGTTGTACCGGTTACCTGGTCGATCGAATCCAGCAAGACCTCAGCGTTTAATCGCTTAGGATAATATCGCGAAAAGTTTTGCTTGTCATCCTTATTCCAGTCGTTTGGCTCGCTACTCAATTGATAGACCGAGCTACTCGTAATCGTTCGTATTAAATGTTTTAAGTCGAACTTACTTTGTATAAAATCTGCTGCAAGTGCGTTAAGCAACTCTGGATTGGTCGCCGGATTCGTGATTCGCATGTCATCTTCGGGATCAACCAAACCACGTCCGAAGAAATGCTTCCAATACCTATTTACCAACGCCTTGGCAAAAAACTCGTTGCTCGGGTCACTCATCCAACTTGCTAGATGCAGGCGTGGATCGTCTTCAACTGATAAATCCAACGGTTCACCACCTAAACCCGTTGGCGGTACGTTGTTACCTGACTTGGGATTTTTGGCGGTCGGATTACCTTGGTTGTGATAAATTCGATCATAACCCGGCGTCGCACTCTTCTTACGGCCAACGCGGCTAAAGAATGCTGCGAATCCGTAATAATCTTCTTGGCTCCATTTTTCAAACGGATGATGATGACAACGGGCACACTGAATCCGCAAACCCAAAAACAGTTGTGCAGTATCTTCGACTTGTGCAGCTTGATCCTTCACTTCTCGATACCATGCGACCGCTGGATTCGCCCCAGCCGTTCCCGTTGCCGTGATTATTTCGGACACGAATTCATCGTAAGGCTTGTTGTTGTGCAGGCTGTTACGAATCCAATCGTAGAATCCGAACGTCGCCGCCTTATCGCCCTCAACTCGCCTCTTGTTACGTAAAACGGCATTCCATTTATTCGCGAAATAGTCCGCATAATCAGTGCTTGCCAACAACTGATCGATCCACTTACTACGTTTATCTGGGTCAGCGTTTGCAAGAAACGACTCCGCTTCCCCTAATGATGGAAGACGCCCCGCAATATCGACGGTGACTCGACGCAAAAAGACAGCGTCTTCACTCACGCCCGATGATGGCAAACCCAACTGGACGAGTTTATTGAAGACTAGATCATCTACGAAATTGTTTTTCTTAGGCAATGCGTCTACCTTAATTCCTAACGGTATCGTCGCGCGATAAACACCAATATTCCCTTGATAGCGGGCCATCACGGCTACACTGCCCGTTAATTGACTCGTCGTTACCAATCCTGTTTCGCTAACCTCTGCCATCTCGGTACTGTTGGAATCAAACGCTGTGGTTCTGGTCACATCCCGTATACTGCCGTCAGAAAAATGCGCGAAAACCGAAATTTGCTGCTCGCCGTTACGCTGCATCAATCGTTCTGCTGGTAAAACAACAATTCGCGTAACCGTTGGATCTTCCGGCTGTCCGTACGGCATGCCCTGTTCGATCCAGCGGCTAAGCAGACGGTACTGAGGTGAGTCACCCGAGAGTCTTGCTCCGCCACCATGAGGCACAACGCCAATCGCCTTTTGTAACAAAAGACTTCTTTCTGGAGCGGCTGGGAAGATGCGGCGACCGCGCCCTTCCTTTACTAGAAATTCATAATCTTCAATAGGCTCGAACCCAAGCAACGACAATCGAAATCCGTTTTGTCCACTACTTTTTCCATGGCATCCCCCACCATTACAACCAAACTTTGTAAACACTGGTGTAATTTCATTTGGAAAATTGACGGCAAGGTCTTGGATGATGTTCGTCACCTGAATTGAAACAGTTGCGGTCAAATTGCGATCAACTTGCGCCGTTATTACGACTGCCCCTTCGGCAATTGGCGACACAAACCCATCGGAACTGATTTCAACTAAGCCATTCGGAGCGCTACTGTACACAACATCCCGCGTTAGGTCTCGTTGTTGCCCACTATCATATGAACCCGTCACGATCAACTGCAAACCCGCATCACGCCCAGATATGATGGTTGCCTGATCTTCTGCGACGTTATCAATGTCGATAGACTGCAGCACACCCGGTTCACCTAGACCAGGTGGAACAACTTTATCCTCCTGAGCGACTAGCATAAAGCTATACGATAAGAGCAGAATAGATGTTAGTGGCAAGATTTTATTCATTGCGTTTCCCTTTGGCAGCGCACCGGACTGGACAAGGACGCCGCAGTCGGAAGGTGCTTGGAAAAAATGGGGGGTCGTTGTTGATTTATTATAGCAAGACTCCTATATTGTTGCGAACTTTTACACCCGCTCGCAAGCTCAGTTGCCATAAAATAGCCTCTTTTCCTAATTACAAACTCCAGTAAATCCCTAGGTCGGGGGGCATCCCCTGTATCGATTCGTTTTAGTTCCGCCTATACAGCGTCGTTGTCCAGCGGAGCTCAATAACCCTACGCCTGCTCAGCGACGGTAACTAAGTTCATGACATCGTCTTGCTCGATTGCGTTAACGACGTCCATCCCACCGATCACTTTCCCAAAAACGCTATGCATTCCATCTAAGTGCGGCGTTGGACCATGTGTAATAAAGAACTGCGAACCATTTGTATTGGGACCAGCGTTGGCCATCGACAAGATACCTTCCGAGTCGTGACGCAAATCAGGGTGAAATTCATCATCAAACTTATAGCCGGCGTCACCTGTGCCAATACCCTGAGGGCATCCAGTCTGGATCATGAAGTCAGCAATGACTCGGTGAAATTTTAAACCGTTGTAAAAACCTTCTCCGGCCAGTTTTTCAAAATTAGCGACTGTATTTGGCACTTCTTCACCATAGAGTTCAATTTGAATGTCACCCTTGTTTGTTTTTATAGTCGCTACTTTCATCAGATAGTCACTCTCAGAAATATGTTATCAAATATTAGTAAAACCGGAATGAGTTAGTTTAATAGTTTATTGACCAATGTCTAGGCCACCTATTACTCCGAACACCGCTGGATTGTCAAAGCCCGTTTCCAGAATTTGTAAATATGTTGCCCGTGGGATATCGACAGCCCCTAACACACTGCAGTGTGGCGTTGATTGTTGCACATCCAGCAATGAGAAACCCCAGGACTCCAGATGTTCCACCAAAACACATAATGCCACGCGTGACGCATCACCCACATGATGAAACATCGACTCACCGCAAAAGATTGTCCCAACCGCTATTCCATAAAGACCTCCCACCAAGGCTTCTTCCTGCCACACCTCGATACTATGAGCGATTCCCTTCTCATATAAGCTGGTATAGACCGACTTCATTTCCTCCGTAATCCAAGTCCCGGCCTCAACCTCTCCTTCGATTTTCCTAGGACCACTACACGCGGAAATAACCGCACCGAATGCCCGATCGCTCGTAACACTAAACCTCCCAGAACGAATTTTCCTCCCCAGTCGACGTGGAATATGAAGATCCGCGGGAAGTAAAACTGCTCGCGGATCGGGACAGAACCAACCAAGCAACTTTTCTTCCGTATCATGACCTAAATCCAAGGGCCAAGGAAATACTCCTTGGGCGTAAGCATTTAACACCCAGCGTGAACTCAAACTCCCACCAACCGCGACCACTCCGAACTCATTCGCCGTGGGTCCAGCAGGGAGTATTGGTGCGATCCGCGATTGGTGCCAAATTTTTTGAATCTCGGAATTTGTAAGTTTAGCCATTCGCTTCCGTTACCTATACCCACATCCTTGTTTACTCGAATTTTACCAACAGCCAACGCACAACGTTTCTACTATATGCTCAGGGCCAACCGTTTTGAATAAATTGCCATTTTCTTTCGTTCTTCTGCGCTGCCAACGCAGTATAATAGTTAACAAGTCTTAGATGGGCAATTAAGATGCACCCTTTTTTTTACGCTATCACAAAACCGCTAAAAATCGCAGTGGAGCTCAACACGCAAAGTAATTCATGGCTATGAACATTACCGAATCTACTCAACAAAATGATGCTCCAGAAACGACGCCTACTAGCCCAACAGAGTTGACGCTCGTCACTTCATCTCATACATCAGGCGACATGGCCACAGCTGCTATTAAATACCGCTTTGCGCGCCTCCTAACGACAACCGTAGCTCTACTAGCGGTAATTTTTGGAACGCCCTTCCTTGTACAACAGATTCAATACTCCCTGGAATATGGCCGCATCATCGCCAAGTATGACGCCGCGGCAATCCATATTGATAGTCAATCTATTAAATCTATTTCACTGGCTTCGGAACTGGTTTCCTATAAAGTCACTCCTTCGGTTGTCCATATTCACACATCCACCACTGCATCCGGATCGCGACGCAGTTTTCAGCGTCCTTTCCCACAATCAAATCTTTTCCCTTCACGCGGTCAAGGATCGGGTGTTATCGTCGATGACGCCGGCTACATCATTACTAATCGACACGTCATACAAGGGGCGGAAATAATCCATGTCCAACTCCACGATAAAACGGAACAAATCGCCCAAGTCGTAGGAGTCGATCAATTAACGGACTTGGCATTACTTAAAATACAGCCGACCGTAATGCCCGCGGTTGAATGGTCGACGTCGCCAACAACAAACGTCGGCACCATGGTATGGGCGATCGGCAGTCCGTTTGGACTCGAACGAACCCTAACCTTTGGCATCGTCAGTGCTACCCGACGTACTGCCAAAGTAGGAACGGTCTATCAAGAATTCCTACAAACCGACGTCGCGATCAATCCTGGCAACAGCGGTGGGCCATTAGTAAACGAACGTGGCGAATTGGTCGGCATCAATACCGCCATCGTTGGCGATGCCTATCAGGGGATAAGCTTTGCTGTCCCTTCACACGTTGTCAAATCCGTCTATGAGCGACTAAAAACGACAGGTGTTGTTTCGCGAGGATGGCTTGGACTCGCTTTGGAAGATGTCACACCGGATCATATCTTGCAACGTGGTCTATCAAAAACCGAAATAGATCCAATCCATGGAACTGTCATCACCAGCTTTGCGCAAGGTCCCTCGCCAGCTAAAGATGCTGGGCTATTGGTGGGCGACATCCTTACCAAATACAACAAAACAAAGATTTTGGATACGCCGCATCTGATTCAGCTCGTCGGTGCCGATCAAAATGGTGACGAAGTTGCAATTACGTGCGTGCGTGGCGGTGACACCAAAGTAGTTTCGTGCACATTAGGCCTGCGACCGCGCGAGTAATCACCCGACGGTTTTACGTCATGGCATCCGCCGGTCTAGCACCGGCATCATCGCGACCACTGCCTTCGAGACGTTTCAATACGCGAACTTGCAAATCGTTATTGCATTGCACCTGGCAACTCAAACGCACACCGGAAAGTTCACGTGCGGTTAACGTTTCATGTTCTTGCGAATTCATTTCTCCCGCGTCGCCGCCGAGAATTTCCACTTGGCACGTTGTGCACCTACCGTTGCCACCACAAGCATGTAATTGGTCAACACCCGCCTCATCTACTAAAGCCAACACCAATCGCTTACCTAATGAAACTTCGAATTCTCCGACACCTTCTACGTCTATTTTTGGCATATCCATTTTCCTCTATTAAAAAACCATACCATCTAAATACTACAAATTATTTTTTGAGCGACCCCATTACTGACTCTGTAACCAAGGTGGTTTATTTAGCCTATCTAGGGCTTCTTCAATCTCAGTTCCCTCATAAAAAGACAACATCACCGGTAAAACAACGCTCTTGCCGACCGGGAAATCTGGGTCGCTATGCAAAACGGAGAAATCGCGATTCAACATTTAATTACTATCCTCGTTCCATGTTTTGGCGTCGAATCTACATGTAATTCAATGCCATGGTTTTCCGCGCGTTGCATCATTGTACACAATCCAAATTTATCCACGTCCACATGTTCCAACACAAATCCGCATCCTTCGTCTTCGATAGATATTTGGATTCCCGGCGGATGGTCGTGCAACGAGACTAACACCTCCGATACGCCACTATGTTTTACCGAATTCCAGACCGCCTCTCGTATCAATAAAAGTACCGGTGTTTGTAACGGTAGGGATATTCGTTTCCAGAGGTCGTCAGCTGCCAGTCTTACAGCAAAAGATTCCGACGTCAAACTCAGGCACAGCTTTTCCAAATCGTCAATTCCGTCTAATGCGAATTCAGCACTTACTACTCCTCCGATAATCTCCCGAGTTTGGTCAATGGCCTTTATTAGCATTTGATCAATCGTCTCCAGTTCTAAAATCCGGTCCTCATTCATCTCGGTACCGGCTAGCATCGACTGTAGTTGCATGTGAGCGGCAATCACTCTCTGCATCGGGCCGTCGTGTAAAGATGCCTCGAGTTCGCGTAGGGAAGCTTGCTGTTGTTGAACTTCCGCCCGCAGGGCCTGGATTAATCCATCTTTATCGTCCCCATCGCAGTCCATCGACTATCGCTCCTTTAAATGCGAAAACAACGTTTGTTGCATTTCGGAATTGCTAGACTTCCAGATTTCACCATCTATGAAACAATGGTGAATATTGATCGCGATAACCAACAGATTAAATGCGAACAATAGATGCACCGACCAATTATTTGCCTTAATAACTGGACCAGGAACGACAAACACAAAGTAACCGCACAAGATTAAAGCCAAAATCAAAAATATCGGTTTCACCGCGCTAGCCCGCGGATTTTTGGCGAATTGTAGATTTCGCTCTATGCGACTAGAAAAACTCAGATATTGCAAAGCGTGAGCAAGTTGCACCACAACCACAATTCCAAAAACGTAATGATATTGCGTGACGAGATAATACCAAAAGAAACTGGCTGCCCAGGGAGTCATCGCGTTGATCGGTATCCGTTTTCCTGTTCGTTGGTTGGCGCCGTAAAATCCGAGGCCACCTAAAACAAAAGCAGCGCCTCCAATTATTGGCAATACCAGGACCAACATCGGTAAGCACGAATTAAAGACCTCCATTTTGATCAACGGGGTCCATCCCAAAAACAACACCGCGTGCGTAAATACCATTGCCAAAAATCCACTTTTGATCATTCGCTGTTCACGACTAGAAAAACAGACTCCATGCAGATCCGCAAACGCTGCTGTCATTCTCCAACCCTGCAAATTGTAGTGCCACCCAAGGTAGACGACATTGATCACTGTCAAGCCGGCAAATACATAGGTCGCTAAACCACTACTAGAATTGACAACGGCTTCGAACTGCAGTTGCACATCTTGAGAGACATCTACCGGCGTCACAATTGCAAACAACGTCGCGATACAGAGTGTTAATAAGATGCACGGGACGTAGATCGACGACCAGCGATACTTGTTGATCTGAGCTTTAGATCGGTACTGGATTCGGTACGACGCCAGTAAGTGTGGAAAACTTATTACCAGTGTAAGAATCCAAAACAACCAGAACTGCCTGAGATCTTTGAAGGAACCATTGTCCGCGTACCGATCAAACTGTTCTGCCCATTCTGGGTTATTAGTAAAACAAACAATCAGGGCAATCCCCCCAATGATTGATGCCCCACCGACTAACAAAAAGTCAACAACCGGGTGCCAAATAGCCGGTTTAGCGTAGTTAACATTCGCTGAAACATTCTTTATATCATTATTCATTGTTGCATTTCTCGGACTACCCCAATTGACCGGTGTTGGCTGTTCGGTATTTCCTAACTATACCACTTCTATTGACCCTAGTTCCATTACGATTATTGGTTTTACCTATTTCCGCACTTGCTTCGTTGTATCTTGCACAGCGTTGACGGTTAAACAACTAACTCAATAACAACTAAGGTACTCTAAAACACTTATGAGGCACACAATATGGATCTTAAAACAAAGTTTGAAATGTGGCGTGATGTATTTAAAATCCAGGTAGATTTCATTCGCGAGTTAGGTCAATATCGCCTAAATGTTGCCAAGAGCTCACTCGTAGCGGCGGTTGCGTCTAATCAGTTAGCCGTAGCCCGCATGAAGGCTCAAGTTGCACAAGAACTCGAGGGGGCATTGCGCCGCCTGCACCAAATTGAAGGGCGCTTGCAAACCAAAGCACAACGTGTTACCACGATGGCAAAGGACGTGTCTTTCATACACAACGGCGCAGATATGACGAAATCTCGCATGGAAATGATGTGGGCTGCATTTAGAGTTTTCGAAAGACTGGTCCCTCTACAACAAATTCAAGCTAGTATGGAAATCGAGGTACAACCATCTGCCCGCTTAGCCCATCAATTTATCGATAAATATGACACATCCCAAGAATGCGAAAGCGTACCCGTCAGCGTAGACAACGCATACATGCTGGTTGGGTGGTTAAAAAAGATGCACTATCTACCGGCACGAGGATCGAAAGCATATTTATTGGTAATGAAGGTGTTTGAGACCTTAGCCGAAGTTGCCCAACAACAAATAGACGCCCTCAATCAAGCACGTCGTCAAATCCGAGAGAACACCTTCGACGTTTGGAACCCACTAATTATTGCCGGTCTTCCCGACACGCTAGATGTGAAAAAGATTCTGTCGGCTGGAATCAAATCGCTGTAATGACTAGCTCCACAAACTCAGCACATTTTCCGGTGGCCGACCAATAATCGCCTTGCCGTTGCCGACAACGATTGGGCGTTGCATTAAAACAGGATGTGCCGCGATCAATTCGATCACCGCGTCGTCACTCAGGGAGGTTAAGTCGATACCTAATTCGGCAAAAACAGCTTCGCCCGAGCGAACTAGATCACTCGCGGGTAAGTCCAGCGCCTTTACTAGGCTCCGCAATTCCTCAATTGCGGGAGGATTATGCAAGTACTCAACCACTTCTACCTCTTGCTGCGCCTCAACGATCAGTTGCAACGTCTGTCGACTCTTGCTGCATCGCGGGTTATGAAATATTTGTATCACCGTATCCCCAATTTATTCTCGTGTTAATTCCCACGTGTTCGCGTTATATAACGGTCGACGATGACCCGCTTTTGCGTCAGCTACCATTATCCAAATATGAAACCTGCCTACAATGCGTCCGGTGTCCAATAAGCACATCTTCCCGAGACTATTTTTCACCAGAACGTTCGCATCTTACACCCGAATCAAGTATGTTGTATGGACTATATATCCCCCCAGAGGAAGACAACAAAATGTCCGACGCGCCCCAGAGCAACGAAGTAGACACTGAATTGACCCAAAATAGTCAGGATTTTCAAGCGCCATGGCCCGGCGACCAATCGATGCCGCAATGGGACACGGCCGGACTACGCGACGCACCTAAATTTACAATAAAAAAATGGGCTGGTATGCTGGGTCCCGGTTTGATTTTAGGAGGCGCGGCGATCGGGGGCGGTGAGTGGCTCGTCGGCCCAGAAGTGACGGCTAAATACGGTGGAGCTTTGTTATGGCTAGCAACGCTTAGTATCATTGGGCAAGTCATCTATAATCTCGAAATCAGCAGGTACACTCTTTATTGTGGAGAACCCATCTTCACGGGTAAATTCCGCAGTAATCCAGGAAAACGATTTTGGACTCCTGTCTATATGGCGCTGGATTTTGGTTCATTATTTCCCTACCTCGCGCTCAGCGCAGCCATTCCGCTATTTGCAGCTCTCGTTGGTATCGTCCCAGATCCTGAGGACCACACCAAGATGCAAACGATTATGGGCATCGAACTTTCCCATTACTTTTGGCTGCGAGCTATGGGCGTTGGAATCTTTGTCTTCTCACTCGTTCCTCTAATCTTCGGCGGTAAAATTCTCGTGGCCCTCAAATGGGTCATGGGTTTCAAAATCGTACTCGTGCTGGGATTCCTTTTGGTATTGGCGATTGGCTGGAGTTCAGCCAGCACTTGGGTAGAAATTGGAACGGGATTTTTCAAAATTGGTACGGTTCCCACAGTTTTGGCCGAAGACGTAAATATGAACGGAATAATCGATACGGAGGACGGAGAGACCGATTGGGATGGCGACGGAGTTGCGGATGTCATTGAACCCAAGTTCGAAAACCTGAAAAACCTGGACCAGATAACGGTTGCTATAGACTTTAATTCTGTTGACGATATTCCCGTACAAACAATTACCTATGACATTAACTCGGCTAACGGTCAAACCTTGACATCATTGTCCATTCCACCCAACCTTGGTATCGCTGCTGGCGATTACGCGATTGTTGTTAAGAGCGACAATAGTGGCTTTATTGATATCGACGGCGACGGTGAACGTGACGGTGACCAAGTCACCAACGTGTTTACGTCATTTGCAAGTGGGGACGGAATGCCCAATATTGACTGGACTCTCATTGCTGCACTATCCGCACTGGTCGCGATTTCAGGATCTGGCGGTTTGACCAACACCACTATAAGCAATTACACCCGTGATGAAGGGTGGGGAATGGGCCATCATGTCGGCGCCATTCCATCTTTGGTTGGCGGTCTCGAATTACAACTGTCGCATCAAGGTGCGGTTTTTGATCCCACGGCACCTGATGCGATGCCTCGCTGGAAACGCTGGTATAAACATATCATGCGTGACCAGTGGGTTATTTGGGCTCCCGCTTGTTTTATAGGCTTGGCCTTACCAAGTATGCTCAGCGTCGAATTCCTTGATCGCGGTGCTTCGGTTCCCGACAAATGGGTTGCCGCGACTATGACGGCCGAGGGCGTTCGTGACCGAGTGAACGGCGTTGAAATTACTGACAATCCGGCGAATATGACGGACGAAGCGTTGGCCGCACAAGAAGCCAATGAAGGCGCATTGGGGAACGCTTTTTGGTTTATGACCGTGTTTTGTGGTTTCCTTGTACTAGCACCTAGTATGTCTACATCTGCCGATGGTGTAATTCGCCGGTGGGTGGACGTATTTTGGACAACCAGTGATCGCTTGCGCGAGATGCCGCCAGGCGCAATTAAGTCTGTCTATTTTCGCGTCCTTGGTGTCTATGCTATCTTCGGTTTTATCACCCTCATATCCATCAAACCAGCTACCCTGCTGGTCATTGCAGCGGCCATCTATAACTACGCTTTGGGAATTAGTTGTCTGCACACCCTCTACGTCAACCGGACCCTTTTACCCCGTCAACTCCAAGCGCGGGGTAGCATGCAAGTTGCCTTACTCTTGGCCGGCGTCTTCTTTTTCTTCATAGGATGTGTTTCATCCCTGAAGCAACTGGGGTTCATCTAGTTGTTACATTCTTCAAGCGATATTTCCGTCGGGTCGCTTTCCTGACGATAATCACGGACTACCAAAAACACCAAACTTCGACTACAACTGCGGACAGTTTCCAAGCAACACGCACCACCTTCATCTTTTTGTAAATATTATGCGGCGCCCCATAAGTTTTTTGTTCGAGAATTCTCTCTTTCTCATCTTTGGTACAGTCGCCGCACTAGTCTGGGCCAATTCAAGTGCCATTGAATCCTACAACAATTTTGTGCATTTCCCACTCGTTGGTGGGCATTCCACTGGTCACCAGGATTCCGATAAACATGGCCACGACGAGCCGACTGCAACCAATCTCGATCACAGTGACGATCCCCAAGAATCCAATTCCAATACGGGACTGACAAGCCTCATCTCAGAGATATTCACTCGTGTTGTAGTACGACCAGACGAAGAAGGTCACCAACACGGAATTACCGTACATTTTTTAATTAACGACATCTTGATGGCGTTGTTTTTTGCAATTGCCGCCGGCGAAGTTTGGGAGGCCTTGCTGCCTGGAGGGTCACTTTCTAACCCTCGCAAAGCGGCGACCCCTTTGCTCGCTACGTTAGGAGGTATCCTCGGACCTGCAGGCCTTTACATGTTGGCAACCATGTATATGGGTTCTAACGAGATCTACGGTCAGGGCTGGGCTATACCCTGCGCAACCGATATCGCCTTTTCATATCTCGTTGCGCGGATGATATTTGGTGGTTCCCATCCAGCAATCGCATTTTTACTGCTGCTCGCCATCGCCGACGACGCAATCGGCCTGCTAATACTTGCTGTGTTTTACCCTACTAGTCCAATCGAGCCAGTTTGGTTTTTACTGACACTCACGGCCATATTACTGTGCTGGTCATTTCGCAAAAAAAAGGTCCACAGTTTCTGGATCTATTTATTAATACCTGGGACTCTCTGTTGGCTTTCCTTTGACCTCGCAGGAATACATCCGGCTTTGGGACTCGTCCCGATTATTCCCTGTTTGCCACACGCCCATACCGACCTGGGGATTTTTGCTCGTGAAGAACTCAATCGCCATGACACGCTCAATGAAATGATGCATTGGTGGAAAAATCCGGTTGAACTTATCCTTGGAATGTTTGGTTTAGTAAACGCTGGCGTTTTATTTGGTAATATCGGCCAGGGCACGTACCTCGTACTACTCGGACTACTCATTGGTAAACCACTCGGTATTTGCCTCTTCACTTGGATCGCAAAAGCACTGTTCCGTTTGGAAATGCCCGCGGGAATGACGTCAAAACATGTTGTCGTTGTCGGCGTAATTTCCTCAATTGGATTCACCGTGGCCTTATTTGTTTCCACTGCGGCCTTTAAGGACCCAACCTCGCCTATTCTAGATGAAGTCAAAATGGGCGCTGTTTTTAGTTTTTTCGGCGCTGTGCTAGCCTTCATAGTGGCTCGAGTACTACGAATACGTCCGTTGATCGAAGAACATAACACCGAGGGCCCAGCAACTAACGGTGAGGCCAAGGTTTAACCTACAGCACCTATTGGTAATGCATGAACGCTCACTCAATTATAAGATTTACATCTGTTTTACTGACACTATTGCTTATTCCGCCTAGCAACCTCTATTCCCAAAACGTCGAATTTGACGCGACGTCTAGCTATCGCGCCCGCAACCTGCATGGTTGGACCGTCTATATCCAAAAACGCCTTTTGCGCGAGAAACGCGACTCCGGCGCCCGAGCCTATGCAATTGTTGCGGACCAATTATCCCGCCTAACTCGCATAATTCCGGCCCAACAACTCAAACAATTGAAAAGAATTCCGATTTGGATTTGCGATCGATCTGATGGCCCCATTCATTACCACCCTCAGCGTGAATGGTTAATCCAAAACGGGTATAATCCTGACAAAGCGAAAGCCGTCGACATTAGCCAGGTGAACAACATCCTGCGCAGTGAAAACACTCAACCTTCGGTCATGTTACATGAACTAGCACACGCATATCACGACCAAGTTCTTGGCTTTGACAATCCTGAAGTCATCGCGGCCTATAAAAAAGCAGTAAAATCCGGCGTTTACGAATCGGTCCTCGGTATTCGGGGACAACAGATCAGGCACTACGCGCTTACCAATGAAAAAGAATACTTTGCTGAGTGCACCGAAGCGTTTTTCGCCACCAATGACTTTTACCCCTTCGTTCGTGCGGAGCTTAAACAGTTCGACCCCGGAATGTACCAGACGCTAGTAAAAGCGTGGGGCATCGATCCCAACAAACGCTAACTCAACCCTCTACCCATCATAGTCTTGTCGGACGCCACCATTTGACTCAACAAAAAACCATTGTCGGTATCGGCGAAACGCTATTTGATGTCGTTGGCAAACAGCGTGCGCTGGGCGGAGCGCCATTAAATTTCTGCATCATGGTAAATCAACTGTTGCAGCCCCAAGGGTTCGCCACGGCAATCGTATCTGCCGTCGGAATTGACACACACGGTACTTCCGCTCGACGTCATCTAGACAGCGCAGCAATTGATACGGTACACCTACAAACACACCCCACCTTAATGACAGGCGAGGCGCGGGTTCACGAGAATATCGATATCGATGCAGAATGCCATTTTGAAATTTTAAGTGACGTTGCCTGGGATGATCTCCGTTGGACCTCAGCGCTTCAGGAATTCACTAATCAAGTAAGCTGTGTAGTCTATGGGACACTCGCACAACGCTCCCCACAGAGCCGCCAAACAATCCACAAATTCCTAGCTGCCTGCCCCCACGCGATTCGCCTTTTCGACGTCAATCTTCGCATTCCACACTACGATGAGGAAACAATTCGAAACGCCTGCAATAGCGCAACAATCCTAAAACTCAATTCTCTCGAACTCCCAATCGTATCAGACGCCCTAAACATGCGGCACCACATAAATCAATTTGATACCTGTAACGAGTTACTCGATCGATTTTCTCTAAACGCCATCGTCCTGACGGCAAGCGATAAAGGAACGACAATTGTAACCGCTGACCAAGCCTTCAGTGGCAGCGTTCCCCAAGTCGTTGTACGAAGCAGTGTCGGCGCTGGTGATGCGTGCACGGCAGGCGTCGTAGCGGGACTTATGATGAATCTTAAATTGGACAAAGTAGTTGAATTGGCAAACCAATTGGGCGCGCTCGTTGCCAGTAGCGGCGCACCCAATGTCGCCATCCCCTCGGAGCTTATCGAACCCTATATTCCGACTGTTTGAGGGACAGCATTATTTACCAATTCGGTTTGCAAACACCCGTCGGTTTTTCAGTTTATTGTGTATCATATAAGTCAACGGCACATTTTTGCCTTCGCTTTTAATTTACTATCTAGGACGAATGTCGCATGGCTGAAACAGCGGTTCTTGGTGCAGGTTGTTTTTGGTGCGTTGAGGCTATTTTCACGCAACTAAAAGGAGTTCTCGCGATTCGGCCCGGGTACTGTAATGGCATGGGGGAAGACCCCACCTATGAGCAAGTCTGCACTGGAATATCTGGGCACGCCGAAGTTGTCGAGATTGAATTCGAGCCGCTAACTTTGGCATATAGTCAATTGCTTGAAGTCTTTTTCCATTCTCACGACCCCACCACACTCAATCAGCAAGGAAATGATCTAGGAACGCAGTATCGTAGTGGAATCTTTTTTAGTAACGCCCAACAGGAAGCCGTCGCAATTCAAGTGCTGAATTCGACCTCACAATCCAAATTATGGCCAAATCCAATAGTAACGGAGATCACACCACTCGCCATCTTTTACCCCGCGGAGCAATATCACCACAGTTATTACGCACAGAATTCCGCCCAACCCTATTGCTCAACTGTGATTGGACCTAAGCTCGCTAAGTTGCGGACGACCCATTCACACTTACTGAAGGTTTAGCTACTATGTTTCGCGTAGCTTCAATTCTATTCCTCATTATCTTGAGCAATTCCGTAGGGTGTGTAATACCTCAGTTTACCAATCCCCTTTCAAATAAAAGAGATACACTTATCGACAAACGACTTGTCGGCCACTGGGAGTCGATCGACATCGACAAAAATGGCGTGCAAACTAAAGCCGAACCGGAAGACGCTTTCGGCCAGTATATAGTCGTAGGGCGACACTCAGAAAAAAAAGACTCGATGATTGTCGCACAAACTAAACTTACATCAGACGGAAGAGTTACTCACGAATCCCGAGTTGGAAAGGCTACCCGACTTGATAACGAATACTACCTTGCATGGGAACTACAACCGCAAGAACGTGGTCCCGCTGATCAATCTGTACCGCGCAACACCACATACACCATTACAACCTACAGCCTACAGAACAACGACACACTTTTGACAATGATCATGCTCGATCATGACCATATTATTGAAGCCGTTAAAGAGGGCCGTTTACCCGGCGTGATCGCAGAAGAGGTGAGAATCCGTCAGGGCAAAGAAGAGACAGAAATCCAGAGTGTCGTTATCGAAGCGACCACTGCGGAACTGCGGGAATACTTCACCAAATTTGCTTCCGTTGCCTTTAATCGTGGCGAACCATCATACTATCGTAAAGTCGTCAAATAAAACAATCGTGAATGGAAATGCTATCCATGTTGATTTGCGAGTTTGGTTAGCCACCGAAGAAATTGCTTTTAAGATCCAATTTATCACCGACATCCTGCTGTAATTCCAAGAGCCTCGCAAATAGTTTCTTTTGAATCGCAAGCGTACTCTCATCTTCCGCCAAGTCGTGCTGTTCCAGCGGGTCGCTTTCCAAATTATATAACCGAATTTTTTTAATCGTTGGGTACAAAATCATCTTGTACCCATTCCAGCGTACACTGCGTTGGTTCTGCAAATACGCACCATAGATGCCGTCGTAACACGACACTGACTGATCACCCTTAAGGATCGGCAGAATGCTATTAAACTCAACGTGCTCTGGTTTTTCCACTTCCGCTAATTCCAATGTCGTCGGCATGATATCTTGTAAATAAATCTCCGTGTCGACTCTAACGCCTTTCTCAACTTTAGGGCCGACCACCATAAACGGAACTCGTACACTGTGATCGTACATATTCTGTTTGCCCATCAACCCATGGTGGCCCACGGCGAGTCCATGGTCGGCCGTGAAGAAGATGAATGTATTCCGTTGCTGTTTGGTCGCGTGAAGATGGTCTAAAATTCGCCCAATCTGATGATCCATGTGTGTGATAATCGCGTAATATTCTTGACGATTTACCTTGACTGAATGTTCCGTTCGAGGAAACGGTGCAAGTTTCTCGTCACGTAGACCGCGCCCGGTTGCCGCTGCGGCATTATAGGGATATTCCTCAAGGAAATTTGTGGGAACCTCTATGCCGTCTAACGGATAACGATCAACATATTCCTTGGGAGATTGACGTGGGTCGTGTGGCGCGTTGAAGGCAACATACATGAAGAACGGATTATCATCCTGTTTCGCCTGGTCCAAAAATCCAATTGCGTCGTCAGCAACCACCTCACTCCAATGTTTACCACCGGCCCAATAACCGCCCCATTGAGGGTCGTCTGGTAGCCAACGCTTGTCCTTTGGGGTAAGCGGACGATTATATCCCTCGGGGACTTGCTGAGGCATTCCCCCTCTTACAGACCCGGTGGTGTCAAACGCTTTTGTTGCGTCAGCGCGGACGTGCCATTTCCCTGACATATAGGTATGATAGCCAGCCTTCTTCATATATTCAGACCAGAACCGCCCCTCTTGTCGTTCCTTTTCAGTCGCGCTATAGATCGAATTAGCGTGCCAAATAAATCGGCCGGTGTTGAGCATGCAGCGACTTGCCACGCATACCGCCCCACTCCAACTTCCCATGTTATAGGCGTGCGTAAATGTAGTACCTTGCGCAACCAACTTATCTAGGTTTGGAGTCTCTATTTCCGTATGACCAAAAGCCCCGATCGTCTCAAAACATTGGTCGTCAGCAAAAACAAATAGAATATTGGGACGTTCAGCGCCCCAACTGACGACCGCGCTGAATAGCCACAATCCGAAAATATTTGCCACTTGTATGATAGTTTTCAACACACCACTCCTTTGAAATGCTATGACAATAGCGCGCCGCACAGCGACGACTCGCTATATAAGATAATGCAACTATGCTAACAAATCTGCGATCGGAGTTCCACCATTAGAAATGGTGAATGGGCGACCAGTAGGCGAGAATATTTCCTCATCGTGTTGCAAACCCATTGCCGCAGCAATCGTAGCGTTGAAATCCTGAACACTTACGTTTTGATCCTCAACATAGAATCCATCCTCATCACTCACCCCATAAACTTGACCCGTTTTAACACCGCCACCAATTAACAATGTCGAGAATGCAGCCGGATGGTGATCGCGACCGGCATTGACATTGATTTTGGGCGTGCGGCCAAACTCTGTTGCTAGGACAATTAACGTCGATTCGAGGCGACCACGCTGCTTAAGATCTTCGATTAACGAACTCAGGGCATTATCAAGTTCCGCGCCCTTGTTGGTTATTGCGTCGTTCAAACCGCGATGCATGTCCCAGCCACCCGTGGTAACCTCGACAAATCGAACACCGTTCTCGATCAGGCGACGAGCTAGTAAACACCCTTGACCAAATCGACTTTTCCCATACTTCTCCTTGACAGATTCTTCCTCTGACGTAATGTCGAACGCTTTGATAGCATCACTCCGCAATAGTCCAACCGCTTCTTTGTACAAGTCGTCGTAACCGTTAACGTGAGAATTTTCCTGCGCTCGCGAACGAAACCCTTTATCAAACGTTTGAGACAGACCGAGACGTCGACTAAAATGAAAGTCTTCCAAGTACTTTGGCATTTTGGTGTTTTCCAGCCCCTTGCTGGGGTCACCAATTGGTACTGGCGCGAATTTTGCACCCAAGTAACCCGGACCACCACCTTTACCGCCGATACTGACACTAGCAGGTAACGCCTGACTGATTCGGCCATCAAGCCGTTGAATCCATGGCCCTAAACCGGGATGGTTCGTAGTAGCAATCTCATCATAACTCGTTCTTAGTAGGTATTGTGCGGGTCCGTGTGCCCCCGTTTCCTGAAACATTCCACGAACCACCGCCAATTCATTGGCCATATTCGCTAGCCTAGGTAGGTGCTGCCCAAATTGAACACCACTTATATTGGTACTAATAGCTTGCGTATCCCCCTGAACGCTACTTCCGGGTTTGGGGTCAAACGTATCAAGATGGCTCATCGCGCCGGTCATAAACAAGTAGATAATCTGTTTCGCAGGGGCCGTTGCCTTGTTCTTATCGTCATCGATACCCAGCGTAAAGTCATTAAGCGCCGTCACGCCCAACAGCGAACTAGCCATCTGAGCCATAAATCGTCTACGAGCACGACCATCGAACGTTTTTACATCTGCCATTGGTAACCTATCCCTTAGACTATTTTTCAACACCTTGAACGCGAGAAAATAGCATTTTTTATTGTACGTATATAAATTCACGCGTATTCAATAACGCCCAAATTACATTCCCTAAACCAGCGGGGCCGTAGTCCCGTACCTCTTTGTAACTGGCCCCCCGTTCTTCCGCAGTCGGCATTCGCCCTAAAATGCTAAGAAAAACCACCGTCAAACGATTGGATTCACTCGTGGCCATGACTTCTCGATGTACAACGGAACCGGATTCTAGCATCATATGTGTAATTGGTCCGTTGAAAAGGGCCAACAACTGAGGAACCGTGCCTTCAACCGTACTATCCCCAATAATTTCTCGATCACTCTGACCGAATTGCCGTAAAAAATGCGCCGCTGGCAATGGTTGTGGCAACTCGGAAGCCCGTCGCAACACTAATCCCTGATAACTATGTTTGCGATCATGCGTACGTTTGTCAGCCTCTGCTTTGCTAATATCATCAATTTTCAGGTTGATTTCAAAGATTGTCAAACCTGGGTCGGCGTCAATTGCCTTGATATATTCTTTGTCATCAGGGCGCAAATAGTAATCAATATTTTTAAAGGTTAGCGTCAAGACGCTGTCCCAAATTTGTTCTGCCGTCATCCTCCGTAAAATCGGACCCTCAAAGAAGTAATCGTCTATCGCGTTAACGTCATCATAGGTCACTTGCCGCTGATAAGCTTCAGTATTGTAAACGACGCGCATGAATTCTTTGATGTCGAAATTCACGCGTTTCATTTCACTCACCAAGACTTCCAACAACTCGGGATTCGAAACATGCGTGTCATCCATAATATCGTCGACTGGCTCAAACACTCCTCGCCCAAACGCTCGCTTCCACATTCGATTTGCGATAGTCATCGCAAAGCGTGGGTTATTGGTTGCAGTCATCCAGTGGGCAAAAACGTCGCGGCGATCTGAATCAGGAACCATTTTGGGAATCGAACCGAAAAGAATTTTCGCTGTTACCAATTGACCGGGTTTGGCATCGTCATAAGCGTAGTCGTGAGGGAATTTAAGTTTGGTAGCAGTTTCATTAACAGTATAACGATTGAAGCGTTCAATCCGACGCATCAGATTTGCCTCACGAGAACGTTCACCAACCTCGGTAATGGCCGCTTTCATGTTCTTTTGAGCATACGTCGCTCGTGCACCTAACGTTTTAATCCCGGCTTCGAACGCAGCCAGTTGATAAAATTCCTTCTGTGTCCATTTATCAAATGGATGATCGTGACATTGGGCGCAACCAATGCGAGTGCCTAAGAAAATGCGGATTGTATTATTCAAATTATCTAACGGCATGCCAATGTCACGTAACTTATAGCCAGTGGCCGGGCTATGCCATACTTTTCCCTCAGCCGACAACATCTCGCGAACGAACTTATCATAAGGAATGTTGTCGCGCAAAGACTTCTTCACCCAGTCAGCCCAAGGACGAATGTAAGTGTTACCTGTCGAGCGGTCTACGATTCGCAAAGTGTCCGCCCAATAGTTATACAAGTGACTTGCGTAACCCGGTTGCCCTAGTAAATAGTCAATCAGAACTTCACGTTTATTAGTCTGTTTAGAAGTTATAAACAGATACGCTTCACGTCCTGTTGGAATTGTACCTGTTATATCTAAATATGCCCGGCGAACAAATTGGCCGTCGGTACTAGGTGCGTTTGGTTTAACCCCTTCCGCAGCCAATTTCTTATCGATAACATTGTCAATCCGAATGGTCGCCAATCGCATTTTCCCTAGCTGCCCCGGATCTACCTTGTCCATCTCAAATGGTAACGCCAACGGATCTTCCTGATGTGGAAGTTTGGTTTTGATTTCGTTAGCCCGGGGCTTCGCGGGAGCCTTTTTCCGTACTGTTCCGTTGTTGGGCTGAGCGAACAGTGACTGGCACAACGGAAGGCACAGAATACCTACTAAAATAAACGCTGCAAAAGATTGTTTTTTAAGCATAAATACTCTCACCGACTGTCTAGATATCAATTTACAAATGCGAACAACTAATTATTACACTTTACCCTAGTTGTTGCAATCTACAAATCACTCCTCCGCTTGAAGTAGACGAAAACAGTCCTCCCCACAGCTATAAATTATTTTTCGCGGGAAAAGGCTACATTGCGCTGTTGAGAAACGTCTGGACGTTTTCAAGTGTCAACGCCTTAGGATTTGTTAACCCGCAATGATCCAGTATCGCACTCTCAGCAATACCTACGAGGTCTCCTTCCACCACTCCCATCCCGCCCAGATTAGATGGCAGTCCAAGTTGGTGATTCAAATCCACAAAGGAATCGGCCAATGCCGCGGAACCAGAACTGATCTTTAAAGTTTCGGCGATCACTTCAAGTTCTACTCGGGCGCTATCTAGGTTAAAGCGAATTGCATGTGGTATAAACACTGCGTTGAGCGTCCCGTGATGAAGAACTTTGTGGCGCACAGCACCTAGGGGGTGACTAACCGCATGAATGACACCCAATCCTTTCTGGAAAGACAACGCACCTTGCATCGCGCACATCATCATCTCTGTTCTCGCCTGAATGTTCTCTCCGTCTTCCACGCCTGCTTTGATGTTCGCCCAACCACGCCGAAGACCGTCAATTGCGATAGCACCGGCGACGGGATTAAAAACATTACTGCAGTAGGTTTCCAAACAATGTGAAATTGCGTCCATACCCGTTGCTGCCGTAAGTAGCGGGGGAAGCTCCAAAGTCAACAGTGGATCCACAATCGACCATTTAGGAATGATGTGAGGGCTAATTATAGCCAGTTTGCGACCGCTCGACATGCTTATCAATGCACCACGGCCTACTTCCGACCCGGTACCCGCCGTGGTCGGAATAGCAATCAGGGGTGGCGTCGCTGACGTTAACTTTTCCGACCCACCGTAAATAAAAGCAGCCTCTTCTAACGTGAGGTCATGCGTGGCTAGAATCGCAATTCCTTTAGCCGCATCCATCGGCGAACCACCACCCAACGCGATGATACCATCGCATGATTTAGTTCGGTATACTTCAACACCCCGCAATACCGACGACTCCGTGGGATTGGTTTCAATTTCAGAAAACACCGCTGGGTTCCGCATTTCCAAGCGGTCAACAAATCCCCGTTCTAACAAGCCGCCATCTGTTACCACTAAGGGACGTTGCATGCCGACCCGTTTAATCACTTCAGGGAGGTCTGCCAATGCCCCTGCTCCAAACTGAACTTTTGTTAGATAACTAATTGTGGGGTATTGCATAAGTCACTCCAAACATGGTACTAAACCAAAGAACCTATTTACAATATCATCCCACAATTTGGCTTTAGTTAAAGGGCACCGCAACAACCGATGACTTCAGAATCAATTCGCGAACAGCAAGGCATACTCAAGGAACAATACCGAACCCAACCCTCGTCGGCTATTCAAACGATGACCGTAACGGGTAACGTATCTCAATCCACATATACAATTAAACTCCCAACACACGCCGGCGAGGTAGAAGCCGGATTACACACAGCTGCCGGTGGATCCGGAACCCACGCATGTAGCGGTGACATGCTACTAGAGGCATTGGTAGGATGTGCCGGCGTTACTCTCGCAGCAGTCGCAACGGCCATGCGTATTACTATCAACAAGGCCGATGTTACTGCCACTGGCGAGCTTGATTTCCGGGGTACGTTGGGCGTTGATCCTAATGCATCCGTTGGCTTCAACAACCTACAACTGCATTTCAACCTGAGTACAGATGCAACACTTGAGTCAGAGGCGAAACTGATTTCGCTTACTGAAAAATACTGCGTTATCTATCAAACACTTTCAACACGAAACACTGTCGCAACTTCTACCGAAACGCCGTAAATGGAATCTAAATTACAACTTGCACACCCTGCCGCCGACCTTTGTATCGTCTGCAGCGACTTTTCTGCGTCGTTGCAATTTTATCACGAAATACTTGGGTTCGAGGTAGTTCTCGATATCCAAATTCCCGCAGCCGTTGCACTTGGCGCTGGCCTAGCCCCAGCCGCTTTCCGCCAGATACGCCTCGCCGCGGGGCACACCCGCATCAAACTAATGGAAATTTCAAACCCACCCAATTCTGGAAACACAGACTTTAAAGCAGGCGTACGTTGGTTAACCTTTATCATCGAAAACCTTCCCAATACAGTTGAACGAATGAAAACGCAGGGCGTTCAATTCATGGCGGAATCTATAAGTGCTCCAGATGCGGCTCATGTGATTTGTGCGATAGACCCTGATGGATTACTAATCGAACTAGTGCAAATCGATCCGTAATCGATGACATGTTCGGCTAATTTCGATTCCTGACAATCTTTGTGCCGCGACCGTGTTCAATTTCGCCGAATCTCAAAAAACCAAATACTACCCAAGCAATAATTCGCCAACTCCCAAACCGGGCTTATCGCTGATCGTCGTATATGGGCCGCAAATATCAATCGGTTCCGATACGATTCGCTCTACATAATAATCTGGCCCCAACACATCTCCCGGAAATTTCTCCACACGCATATTTTCATGAGCAACAACTAAATGCGCCATCGTTGCAATGCCGACATCCCATTCGAGGTTGGAACCAATAGAACACGCAATTCCATGTGTTTGAGCATAATCCAATATTTCTATACTTCGGCTGATACCACCATTTTTTCCGGGGTAAACGCTAATCGCATCACAGCACTCATTTCGAATGAGCTCTTGTGCGTGGATTAAATCAAAACAGATATCATCCGCCAGGATCTTAACCCCTGTTTCTCTCCGTAACCGAGCCAATCCCGCATAGTCCCCGTCAGGAGTCGGTTGCTCTACCAAATCCAATCGACAATCCGATAGTTGTGTCACACAATCGATTGCGGTATCTACATCCCAGCCACAGTTTGCATCAATCACCAAATCTTTTTCAAATCCGATAACGTCCCGAACAGCCTTGACTCGAGCAACATCCTTCTCCGGATCCGTACCCACCTTTACCTTAATTGTGTCAAATCCCGCGTCCACTAATTCTCTGGCACGATCGACGGCACGCTCAACATCATAGGCACCCATTGAGAACCGGCTCTTTATTTTCAACGGCCGGCAAGCGCCTCCGAGCAACTCGTAAACTGGCTTGCCCTGTTCTTTACCTAAGGCATCCCAGCATGCCATCTCAATCGCACTTTTTGCAAACCAATTACGACTGCAACACGCATCCATACGTCGATTGAGCTCCTTAAAATCGCCGACCTCTAACCCCACGATGGCTGGCGTCAACGTTTCATTGATGACTTGCTCGCAACCCGCCGGTACCTCTCCGCTCCAGCGAACGGTAATTGTCGCCTCACCCAACCCGTCCGTCCCCACATCCGTGTGTAGACGCAGAAGCACAAATTCATTACCGGTATTCACGCCCAGGGCCGTAATCATCGTATATTCAGGCTTTATGTCGAGCCGATGCCGATAGGTCGTAATGCCAGTAATTTTCATAAACTTGTAAATTCAATTGATAATCAAACAGGGGGAATTCAGCATTTTAGCGTGTGTGATCGGTTATCGTTGGACTTCACCGGCACACCCAATCAAACATTTCCATGCAGATAACCAACGCCAGTTGGAGGTTGGCCAGGCTTAGAAACAAACCTGCAAACCCACCACGCGAACGAAACAACGCCTAATCAATCGGCGGGCATCGAGCAAATTACGCTATCGAAATGCGTTTCTAATAAACTCGCCCGAAACCACCTTCAGCTAATTGCGTTTCAGAGGGTGAACGATGGGTCGGCGTCCTCATCCATAAACTTGTGAAAACCGTTAACCGTCTAGTTGTTCTTCCATTCTTCGCCAAGCGGCACTCCGTCCCGCCGGCAACCAAGCCGGTTATAGGTGACGTAGTCGATATTTTCACTTAGAAACTGCACGCTGCCATCAACCAAAACAAATTGCGCACCACCCTTATGCTGCGATCGGAAACCGCAATCGGTGTTCCAATTGTTCCAGAAGCTACATCCATGCGGTCCCGGAAAGCCCGGATCCCCCATGCCGGTAACGGGGTAATTAATAGGCGATGTTGTCGCCGTTTTAAGAGCATTGAAATACATCCACCCGCGGTAAGAGTGATCACGATTCTTGTTTGGCAACATCTCGCCAAAAGCGATCACCTGACTCTCACCATCCGTCACATCGCGGAAACGTGCCGACCATTGCCCATTGGCAAAGACACCACTGGTTGTGAATCCACGACCTTCGTCTGCGCGAGCATTCGGGCCAGTGCCGAATATGTTGCCCGGATAAGAAACACACATATTATTGTGGTTAGGTAACATACTTTGTGCACCAATGGAATATCCATACGTAGTGATGGCTTTATCGATATCGGGGTTTGTGCCATCAATGAAGGGATCTATATTGGCCGACGGGCAAATAAATACGGGAATGACCTCTGAGCGAACCCATTTGCCGCTTGGTCCAGCGGTTGTTTCAAATCGAGACCAGCCACTGTACGGATTACTGGATCGTGTACCCGCCATTTCTTGATTAAGTTGATTATAAAGCGGATCTTGTTCCAGGAACGGTAACAACTTGGTCAAAACAGACCCTCGGCTTGAGCCATGCCAAGTGTACGGGTTGTTAGATTGTCTTGTCCATTGATAGTACCCGTTGGTGGGTAGTTGCCCATAAGTATTATGATACGTGCGTAGCGCTAACCCGATTTGTTTAAGGTTATTGCTACAAGACATTTTACGAGCGGCCTCTCGCGCCGCGGACACGGCTGGTAACAATAACGCAACCAAAATCCCAATTATCGCAATGACGACCAACAATTCTACTAACGTAAACCCACTTAGTCTTTTTTGCGTTCTAACACCCACATTTATCTCCTAAACTCAATTTCTGTGTTTCGCACATGGTTGAAATTATACCAGACTAAGACGATCAATTTCATCGTTTTCTTAACTACAGATCAAAACAATTCCTAAGACGATCGTCGACAATAATAACAACACTCCCATCGTGATGCTAAGGAAAACGGCGCCGTTGACGAGCCCGAACCCCAATCCGATTCCAAACCCGACCATCAGAGTACCATAACAACCAAATACAGCGCCAAAGTACCAGGCAACGTCAGCGCCGCGCCCAACGGTCTGCAAGGTTTTACATAACGGGCAGTTGACCGTAGCACCTTGCTTGGAAGTCGGTAGCACCATCTCAACGCCACACTCTTTGCAATTGGCGGTGAACGTCGTCATCGCAAACACCCAGTCGTTCTAGTTCTGCCGCCCCTCGATCGCAATAACCAATACTGCCGCGGCAATACCCAACCGACGGTCAAGGAATTGATTGACGTCCGGCCCATAATCCAAGCTCACCTTATGCACAAACGGGTTACGATTAGCGGTGAATTGCAAAACAGGAACCTCGCCTATGTAGCCGTTAAACACCTGCGGCGAAATGAAGGACACAATTTTGATAAACCGCCTCAAAAGTGCTAACGCCCCACTTCCTTCTTGTATCATACCAATTTCATTGTCGTTGATATCAAGGATCAACCACTCATCCCTAATAATGGACTTCAGCCCCTTTCGCTTCAGCGATCCGACCGCCATCCCTGTGGTTGAATCTATTACATCGTAGGTCATGCCTAGATCAATCACGCCGCGAGCCTTAATCAGCAACAATTCGCTCGTCATGTTCGTATCGCCGTAAACTCGAATATCTTCCTTAAGTTTAAATGCCTTTTGTTTTGAGTAGAACGCCAAATTTCCACTATTGTCATAAATGTGAAATGCGGCGCCAAATAATTTGAACACTTTCCGCCGAATAATATATGCATCCTGGTGGTAAACCGGATTTGTGTAATCAACATTCGATGTTGGCGATGAACTCCCGTCCACCACTGGCTGTTCATATGGATTTGCCTCTAGTGGTTCTAACCCACCGTCATCTTTTTCATTTTGCATTTTAAATCCCCTGTGACGATTACCGCCTCGTCATGTAAGCACGGCAACACTTATCGGTAACATTAACCAAACCTTCTAGACATGTCCTTATTGTAATCGTTATTGGCTATTCGATGCAAACAAACCAACGACAAAATATCGCACGATGACCCTTATCTTCCTTTACCCAGCGGATTAGTGGTCTGAACTTCAATCCCAGTTGCGAGTGCTCTCTCAAACCAAGGTATCCAACGTAACCTCAAAGGGAAAAACATTACCGCTCCAACACCAGCGCAGAATAAATAGATAGTTGGTGGCGATAAAGCCAGTGTCACTTTGCCGAGGCTGAATAGGTAATTCCCTGCCACAAAACCAATCATTGTTGTGACAGTATTCATTCCAATAAATCTACCTCGGTCTTTATCAGTGGTTAACACCTGCAGCAACGACTGTAAGGGAATCATATAGAACCCCGCAAAAAAACCAGCCGCCGCCAATAAAGATACCGTCACCCAGTAATTAGGCGGGGCGATAGACAATAGACTAAACGCCACTGTCATTCCTATCGAACCAGTCAAAATAAACCTCGGTCGCAAACGGCCCCGACTTCGCTTACCGACAACAACACCCCCAACCCCAATAGAGAACGCCAAGAATGCCCCCTGTGTCGACGCCATAAACGCATCAATTCCTAGATGATCTTTGTAGGTAGCCATGTTCAACAATGCAATTCCCGGAATGACAAAAAAAGCTCCATAGGCGGCAGTTACCGCTAACAGAGGTGTACCAAACGCTTGGCGAATCATCGCGACGTTCACTCCAAAAAATCCGTGATACCCAAACCGTATTTTTAGCTGGGGGTTTTTGGGCTGCAATTTAGGAAGTCGAAACGCACACTTCAAACCGATACACGCAAGCAATAGAATGCATAACCCAGGTGCGACTAACCAAACGACTCCGCTCTCGACAGCAAACTGCTCTGACGTAAATGCCTCACTAAGTGCTGGTGGAATATTCCCGGGTAGCATGTCCTGCGAAACATAGGACGTTTCGTATTGGTCGTAGAAAAACCCGCCAACGACCGTTCCAAGAATAATCGCCACATTACTCACCATACCCAACAGGCCATTGGCATTGGATATCTGCTCATGTGGAACCAATTCAGGGATGATACCCAGTTTTGTCGGTGAGAATAAAGTGCTCTGAATCCCTAAGAGCATAACGCAAATTATTACGGATTCAAAATTTCCCGAGTACAGTGCCGCGATACAGCAAATGGCTAACAGCACTTCCCACAGTTTCACGAAAATAACGACGGTGCGTTTGCTATACTTGTCTGAAAATTGGCCCAAGAATCCTGCCAATAGTATAAAGGGAGCTGAAAAGAAAAGGGAAATATAGAACTCGCCGTTTAGACCGAACTGATAAGACCAAATGCCCCCCGTTGTCACGGCCATAATCACTAGCTGCTTGAAAATATTGTCGTTCGCGGCTCCAAACGCCTGTAATACATTGAGGCTCGCAAAACCCTCGTTCCGCTTTAAACTTGCCATTCACTACTCCTGCGCCGCAAAGATCCAGTCAGTCAAACATTTCCGTCGAGTGTACAGTAACCTAGTGTTGATTGCGACATTAAACAAATTTTATCAACGCCCATTAACGGGTAACCGTGGCCTCTCTCAATGGACGGAGGAAATTAATTGAGGAATAGTTTGTCCAGATTTTACAGCGACGGGAGTAAATAGTATCGAGCCACTCCTTACTCGTTCCTGTAATACAGGTGAGTCATCGTCAAACGCAAAGGAACCAAACTTCAGCAAGCCGGTCACGATTCTCGCGGCGTTCAATAGGATTTCAAATGCACGCGTTACCCAGCGTATCTTTTCGGTATTCTTACTGCGTCGGGAATTTATATTGCTGGCCGATAAGGTATAAATTTTCAGAGCGTATCATACTAAAACTCTATAGGCTACCATTGCATAATTTAATATCGTACAATGGGCCGCACGGTTATTCGACGCTCAACGGCAATTACCAATGAACACTTCCACAAGGTTATTATGTCACGTCAACTAACAACTCTAATCCTATTAATCTGTTTAGCAAACTCCATCCTATCCGCGCAAGATACCCGTCCTGCCTTGAATGCCGAACAGGTAAAATTCTACATAGATCAAGTCGCCCCTATACTGGTTAATAATTGCTTCGGGTGTCACGGACCTGGTTCAAACGTTAAAGGTGACTTGTATCTGGGCAATCGCCAGGACATCCTCAAAGGCGGTGAAACGGGCCCCGCCGTCGACCTCGAAAACCCTATGGACAGTCTCTTGATCCAAGCCATGCTGTATCAGGACATGGAAATGCCTCCTAAGGGCAAGTTGCCGCAATCCCAGATCGACATAATTGTCAAATGGATTAGGAACGACTTGCGGATTCCACCGGATCGCGAAACCAAACGTCCGGTAGAACCTAAAAGTAAGTACAACACAGAGATTAACGACGAAACTCGAGCATTTTGGCAACACCAACCCGTTGCCCCTTCAGCCACGCCTACGGTTAAGAACAAAAAATGGCCGTCCAACGCCATTGACCATTACGTTTTGTCTAAATTAGAAAAAGCGAAGATCACTCCAAATCGGCCCGCTAGTCGGGCGCACTTAATTCGAAGAGCGTATTACGATTTGACGGGACTCCCGCCAACGATCGAGGCTGTCGAGGAATTTGTTGCTGACCCCGACCCCTCCGCCTATGAGGACCTGATCGACACGCTGCTTAAGTCACCACAGTATGGTGAAAAGTGGGGTCGCCATTGGCTAGATTTGGTTCGCTATGCGGAAACGAATAGTTACGAACGTGACGGCACCAAGCCTTTTGCGTGGCGATACCGTGACTACGTCATACGAAGTTTTAATGAAGACAAGCCCTACGATCTCTTTGTCAAAGAACAGTTAGCCGGTGACGAATTTGAAACACTTACCGCCGATTCAATCACCGCAACCGGATACTATCGACTGGGTATCTGGGATGATGAACCGGTCAGCCAAATGCAGGCACTTTATGATGATCTAGATGACATTCTGCTGACCACCTCTCAAGTCTTTCTCGGTATGACCATCAACTGCGCTCGCTGCCACGATCACAAGCTAGATCCCATCTCACAGAAAGATTACTACCAATTCCTAGCGTTCTTCTCGGGATTTCGACGTTATGGCGTGCGCGGCCATGACACAGTGCAGTCGGCTTCAATCGGACCACTGGCCATCAATGCAGATCAAGCATTACAGTCACAAATGCGGCAACAACTTGACAAAGAGCTTGGGGAATTAGATCGCACCATCAATAACCTTAACAATCGTCTCCAGGGGCTCATGACACCTCCGGAAAAAGAAGATTTCAAAGGAATTGGCGTTCGCGTCGACATAGCACAGAAGTATGTGGGCAAGGGATTATCCAAACAAATTGTCGAAAAATATGCTGCCGCCGTCATACGCCGCCAATCCATTCTAGACACACGACCGCCGGAAATTGCAAAAACGCTCGTGATTAAGGAGATTGGGCCAAAACCCCGAGAGACATTTATATTGGTACGTGGCAATGCCAACGTCCGAGCAGAACAAGTGGAACCTGGTTTTCCTTCCGTTCTGTCACCTCCGCAACCGAACATCCAACCATCCGTTCATGGTCAGAGCAGTGGCCGACGAACGGCTCTTGCCAAATGGATTACCAGTAAACAGAACCCCCTTACCGCACGCGTTATGGCTAATCGTCTTTGGCAGCATCATTTTGGCAATGGAATTGTTGCAACCGCCAATAATTTTGGAGCTGGGGGACTGGCACCTTCAAACCCGGAATTACTTGATTATTTAGCAAACGAACTCATGGGGGGCGGTTGGAAACTCAAACGCATGCACAAACTAATCATGCTTTCGACAACGTATCAAATGAGTTCCCAATCCAGTAAACTGGGAGAATCCAAAGACCCCACGAACCAATTGATTTGGCGTTTTAATCCCCGCCGACTCACTAGTGAGGAACTGCGGGATTCAATCCTCGCGGCAAATCAGACTTTGAATCTACAAATGGGGGGGCCAAGTTTTTATCCGATCATTGCACCCGAGGTACTCCACGGGCAATCGCGACCTGGGGCAGGATGGGGTTCGTCCAATGAAGAACAACGCGCGAGGCGAGCAATCTACATATTTGTTAAACGCTCATTAGTGTTGCCTTTGATGGCAAATTTCGATTTTGCGGACGTAGATTCATCTTGCCCCGTCCGTTTCACAACAACTCAGCCTACCCAATCACTGAGCTTACTCAACAGCGATTTCACAAATCGCCAAGCAGGTATTTTTGCTGATTTTCTCACAAAGCAATCACCTAACAATCTTTCCGCCCAAATTCAATCCGCATTAACTCAGGTGACGCAACGACGTGTAACCGAAGAAGAAATCAATCGCGGTGTCCAGTTGATAAGTCAACTTATAGAAGTGGGCGTCTCAGAACGAGACGCGCTAAAATATTTCTGCCTTGTCAGCTACAACCTGAACGAATTTCTTTACATTGATTAAGTGACCTGTTGTTTCCTCCTAATTAATCACCATCCATTGAGCCCCTTATTATGACAAATAACTTCTGTGGACGAACACGACGTGAATTTATCTGGCAAACCGGTGCCGGCTTTACCGCGACAAGCCTAGCAGCCATGCTTGCCGATGATGGTTTTTTGCAAAACCAACTGGTGGCCGCCGATGGGCAAACATCGTGGGAAAATCCGTTGGCGCCCAAAAAACCTCATTTTCCGGCGAAAGCTAAATCAGTCATCTTCTTGTACATGTATGGTGGTCCCAGTCACATTGATACATTCGATTATAAGCCCAACATGAAGGGAATGGACAACAAAACAATTGACGTTAAAACGTTTGGACGAGGCGGTCATAAAACTCAAGGGCGGATCGTTGAACCCCGTTGGGATTTCAAACAGTACGGCGAATGTGGTAAGTGGGTTTCGAGCCTTTTCCCCCACACCGCAGAAATGGTCGATGACATTGCTTTTCTCCATTCCATGACGGCTGATTCGCCTATTCACGGTTCTGCCATGCTGATGATGAATAGTGGCCGCATTCTTAGTGGCAGTCCCTGTCTCGGATCTTGGGTAACCTATGGGCTGGGAAGTGAAAACCAAAACCTACCCGGCTTCGTTGTTATGTTAGATCCACGCGGAGGCCCCATCTCCGGAGCCAAAAATTGGAGTTGTGGCTACATGCCCGCTAGCTATCAGGCGACAATCATGCGCAGTCAGGGTACTCCAATTTTAAACCTTGAGCCTCCTACTGGCATGAGCCGCGAAGTCCAGCAGAAGATTCTCCGATCCATCAAAAGCTATAACGAGGAGCATCAGAAACAGCGTGCTGCCAATTCTCAACTCGCCGCCCGTATTGCTAACTATGAACTGGCTTTCAGAATGCAAACCGCCGCCCCCGAAGCCACGGATCTAGCACAGGAAACTGAGGATACGCATAACCTTTATGGCATGAACGATCCGCGATCGAAGAGTTTTGGTGGACAGTGCCTGTTGGCCAGACGTCTAGTCGAGCGTGGCGTCCGTTTTATCCAGATCTATTCCGGTGGCAATCACAATGATGCCAATTGGGACGCTCATGGTGACCTGAAAACCAACCACGATTTACACGCCGGAGAAACAGACAAGCCGATCGCCGGATTACTCAACTATCTAAAACAACGTGATATGC
>JABHUV010000019.1 GCA_018658605.1 Planctomycetaceae bacterium
AAATACCCCGTCTGCATCCAATGCGCCGAAGGAGCATGAATACCATTTCTATGCCAAACACTACGGACCTGACTCAAATGATGCATGATACGGGCTTGTTCCGGAAACCGCTCTGAAACGGTAATCCCGGGAACGGACGTCTCGATGGGCATGTACATTCCACGATATTCACTGGGCGCGTTCGGTTTCATATCGTAGGTATCTTGTTGACTCATCCCACCATGAGTCCAAAACACGATAAGTGATTTACCTGAGGCTGCATTTTCATTTACTTCATCTGCTTGGAGCATTGACGGCAAACATAGACCCAACGCCCCGCCTCCCACTTCCAAACCGGTCGCCATGAAATTGCGACGCGATAAACGACGACTCTTACCTGACGATTTTTTTGTAATTTTCAACATCGGTACGACACCTCTAAACCATGACTATTATTTATTGCACGAACATAAATTCATTACTCGCCAACAATGCCCAAATCAAGTCGCGATATCTTTTGATTTTTCCTGACCCATCAGCTGCGGCAGACACATGCGCAACTGCCAGCTCTAATTCCGCCGTGGTCCCCACACGGCCATAAAGAGTCAAAAATATTAACTCACAATTATCTTGTGGTGAACGATTGTTGACGGAAAGTCGATGTGCAAATCCAGTTTGGGACGTCAATTTTGATTGGATTTGATTTGAGTTTACCAACTCCAAACCCTGAGCGAGCGTGGGGGTATCAATCCGTTCACATTCACAGGCTTTGAATCGAGCCGGCCGGCCGAACACGTCCAAAAACGCTATGGCGACATTCTCATCTGGAAGTTCTATCGCACGCGTGCCTAGTGGAAATTCTCCAGGCCCTCCTGGAAAAGCGGTCGGCACTTCAAGCGTCTGGGACATCGCGTCCAACAGCACTTCGGCTGTCATCCGCCGCGGGTAGAAACGTGAAAATGTCTGTTGATCTTTCTGGTTACTTGGATTGCTTTGCGTGGCGAGGTTATAAGCATAAGAACCGCAAATTAATCGTATCAATTGTTTAAGGTCATATTTATTTTTGACAAACGAATCTGACAAAGCCTGTAACAACTCAGGATTACTTGGTGGGTTCGTATCACGTCGATCATCCACAGGGTGTATAATCCCACGACCTAAAAAATGAGCCCACAATCGGTTTACTAGAGTGTCTGCAAAATACTCGTTGTCCGACCCTGTCATCCAATCAGCTAACGCAACGCGGGGGTCTGCGAATGCATCCAGTTTAAAAGCCGGGGCACCTAGTGGTTTGGGGGACAACACCTGTTGCGTTTTCGGGTGTCGGATCTCGCCATGGTCAAGCAGGTAAATCGTTTCACCAGTAGGTACTTCGGCGTCCGCAAAACCACCTTTGCGTCCGACGCGGGCAAAGTTTGCCGCTAGACCAAAATAATCGGCTTGGCTCCATTTCGCGGTGGGATGGTGATGGCACTGTGCGCATTGAATCCGGACACCCAAAAATGCTTGCGCGATCGACTCTACATAGTTAGGCATCGTCCGCACACTTCGATACCAAACCGTCGGTGGATTGATCTCTTGAGAACCTGTAGCCGTTAATATCTCCGACACAAACTGATCATATGGCTTGTTGTCTAACAGTGAATCGCGGATCCAATTGTAGAAAAGTGTGGTGCCTGTTCGCTGTTTTGAAGTCGAATAGCCGCGGCCTCGGTTTTGTAGAATATCGGCCCACTTTATTGCAAAATGGCTGGCATATTCAGGCTGTTCTAGTAGTTGATCAACCAAACGTTCACGTTTGTTTTCATCGGAATCACTGACAAACGCCAGCACCTCGTTAGCGGTGGGTAACGTTCCGCATATATCGATGCTAGCGCGGCGAATAAATGTCGCATCATCGCACACTTTCGCGGGTTCGATCAGCAATCGCTGCCATTGATTTACTAACGCTTCGTTGACACCGTTGTTTGAATTACCAGTTTTCAGTGCACTCAATGTCGCTTGCAATTCACGCAGTTGTTCTGCGCTTTGTTTGTAGGGTACCAGTAATTGCATACTACCAGTTTGCTCACCATATTTGATTGTCACGGAACCGAGACCGCCTTCACTCACCACCTGCAATAAACCGTCCGTAGTCACCTGAGCAAGCCCATCTACGCTCATGGAATACAATGCCATTGAGGTCACATCACGCGAACTGCCATCCGAATAGGCTGCACGAACCGAAATCTGTTGTTCAGCGTCAGGTGCTAATACAACTTGTTGGGGTGACCATTGGATCCGTTCAAGTACCGCGTCTTGGTCACTCGGTTTGGCCAACCCTTGTTCAATCCACAGCCTCAGCATTTCATAGGATTCAGAGGTCTCGTCCATTCGTCGGCCGCCTCCATGTGCAGTAGCGCCGGTCGCCTTTTTCAACAAGAGACTTTCTTCCGCCGCTGCAGGGAATACTCGCCGCCCCTTTGCTTGCAACACAATCGTTCGATAACTGTCCATCGGATCGCCACCAAACAACGACAAACGAAATCCATTTTGACCATCCGCTTTACCGTGGCAACCCCCAGAATCACAAGAGAACTTACTGAGAATAGGCATAACGTCATTGGCAAAACTCACACGTGGCTCAGCGCCTAGATAATTGCACAAACAAAAGCTTGTGTTTAACACTAATGCCGTCGCTAACAATAATGACATTTTGATATTCAGCAGTAGATTACACATGGCATAATTACTCCACAATCTCTAACGTTAGAAAAACACTACCGCGATGAACCTCGACATCCTCTACAGTGCCGATGCCCTCCAAACGCAGTCCAGATTGTTGGCCTAGCGGCGCATCATCATTCGCAATAATTTGTATTACGCCAGAATCGGTTTGCCCCACAAAGGTAACTCCACGTCCACGGATTCCAAGAACTCCGCCTGGTGCAACCAACTCTGTGTGTATCTTACCAATAAAACCGTCTTGTCTGCGAGCGGAATATTTCAATTGAATTACCTCTCCACGAGCAATAGTGACAGGGGCTTCCAAATCTACAGCGACAACGTAGGGTGGCGAGTAAACTTCAAAAGACACTGTATTGGTAACAAGCTCTACCGCAACTGCTTTTTCAACGGCATTCTTTCCATTCGCGACAGGATTCATTTTAGTGCGGACCTTAGCGGCAATCGAATATTTGCCCGGAGAAAGACTAGGTGGGATATAAAAGCTAATCGTCCCCGTGTTCCCAGTCGGTATACGCTGTAACCGATTTTTGATATCAAGCGGAAGCCCCAGGCCACTTATTACCATTTCGTCCGCCACCTCTCCTGCCTGCCGGTCCACTGTCACAAGGACATCAATAACACTGCCGCCTTGATATCGGCGGCGGTCAATTGCGGCCACGGCAACCACGGGACTCGTGTCGGTAACAGCAAGCGTCAACTGAGAATTAAATCGTCCAACACCAGAAGTACCACCGTGAGACATCGTGCCAGACAGTACTGATTGTGTTACATTTTGGTTCCCCACCTGATAACTTGCCTTCAACTCGAGCTTTCCAAGATAGGGTTCCGCATTTTGGTCGGCATTTAATACCAACCCGGCCTGTCGTACCGCGGGTCCGATCCACACAGGGTCGCAGTGCACACCCGGTGGCAACCCAACCGCCGATACTTGCACCGACGTATTTAACCCATTTGCCGGAAATGCCAACAGATCCAGTCTTGCATTACCTCCGCGGCGGAGGGTTAACGAGGACGGCTTATCGGAGGTCGCATGAATCGCCACCACCTTTAGTGCTGGCGATTCCCGCTTAACAACCAAGCGATAAATACGCTGTGCCGCCGCGACCGAACCACTCGCACTATCACGAACGACGACATGAAATACGCCATCCCGTGGTGCAACGAATCGCCCTGAGGGATCAAGATGTGCCGTGGGAAAACGGTTACGTCCAATGTTTTCCGTTACATCTTCATATGTGGCCAAACAAGTTTTACCATCTTCGTCATAAACGTAAACCGTTAAATCGATAGGACTGCCAATCCTTTGTCCAAACGATTCGATATACACCACCTCGCCTTGCCGGAGTGACAAAGCATACCAATCGACATCCGCCGCAGTGCGCAACCGGCCTGTAATATCTATCGGGATTTGTATTACTTCTGCTCCGCTAACATTGTTGTTACGTTGTTCTGTTTCCATGTCTTGTGGTTCAATTGCCACGGGAATTTCAGTAAGGGCAACTTCAACTGGCGCAAGAGCATCTGGAAATAACAGCTGACCTATTGAAATACCCACGGTTTTTGAATCGCTAACACTAGACATTCCATGGTTATTCGCAGGAACTTTCAAGTCTGACGTTTCCAGCGAACGTGACTGTAACGACACCCCCTGTGCTGTATCACCTAAATTATATCCGTAGGCGACTAGAGGCTTTTGCTCTGTAATACTAACGGCCGCCGGTAAAGTATAAATAATTCTTGGGCGATCATGAATTTCCAAGCGATAAAATGACTGTAGGCCGCCTCGGAAAATAAGATCTGCTATTCGCACAACGTATTTTCCGGTGTGAGGTAATGCCACCACGACAAATGCATCAGTGCCAAAATGACCTCTGTTCACAGCAAGTCGTTTGCCAGATTCGTCAAACAATTCCAACACGCATCGCAAATCGGAATCGAGACGACTGGCCCAACACTCCAGCACCAACACTTGGCCGGACTGTGCTTCGAATTGGTAAAGATCGACGTCCCCCTTGGCACCAATCGCACCTTGCAGCGCCACCGGGATCTGCACGTCTACGACTTCTGCTTTAGCTTCAAGTCGGTTGGTCTCATTGACGACGGGAAGATCATTGATCAACAATAGTCGTGAGGAACTCAAACCTGCTGACCCTAATGCCTGCACCGTATAGCGACCCGCAGGGACATCCTTCGCAACACTGGCAACAAATTGACCATCCCCATTAGTTTGGAAAGTGATCCCTGGATGTGGTGAATACAATGTGACTACATCGTTTAAGCCAACACCTCCGATTTCGATCTCAAAATCCGTACCCGCAACCGCACCAATTGGGGAAATCCACTGTAATTGGGAATCGGGGAATTCGGCTGTAAGGTTACGGGCAGTTAAGCACAGCAACAGCAGAAAAACATATTGGAGCCTTCTAATAACCATCTTGATATTATAATAAAACGGTGTAAGAGATGCGTATCAGAATCACGTAAAACAATTGCTTCGAAACGCTGCTCCCGAAGACCAACCTACACGCCATCATCCTTCCTGCATCGCTGAGGCACGTTTACCATTGAATTTGTGAAACGCCCTTAGGTAAATCAAAACACATAATTAGTCCTTTGGAATCCGCGTGCCAAGTGCCGCTACGCAACAGACGAATCTCAGTCACGCCTTGCAACACGACAGTTTGGTTTTCGACCATGAGTCTAGGGCCATTGTTAGTTGCCGCTACACCGGTCACCCGCACGGTAAACTTTGGGGTACCAAACGGTGCATTCAATGATATCTTTCGCTCAGCTACAGTAATGCGAGTTAGTTCCTTAGCCGTCCAATACCGTCCTATTTCGCTGAGCTTCATCCAAATAGTTTGGTTGCTAAATCGACTGTTGAGCGTCTTGACAACCCGCTGAAACGCTGCGAATCCCTTTTTAGTTCCCTGTGTGTACATGCCTGGCCAATGGCACAACATCACGGCAG
>JABHUV010000141.1 GCA_018658605.1 Planctomycetaceae bacterium
CAACACTCGTTGCGCTGACATAGGCTTCAAGATGTCCTCGTTGGCCGCATGGGCAGCGCCGAGCGTTTGGACTACCGTCAATAATAATATGACCACATTCACTGCCGTGACTATGTTCACCGTCAAGTGAACAGCCTGAAATTATTATCCCACCGCCAACGCCTGTGCCAAGCGTCAGCATGACGATACTACTGCAGGCCTTACCACGGCCAGCCCAAAATTCTCCATAGGCTGCCGCCGTGCCGTCGTTCATAAAAGCAACCGGCTTCCCAGCTTGCTCTTCTAAATAGGATCGTATTGGAAACTCATCCCAACCACACATGTTAGGCATGTGCAACAGCTGACCTGCTCGAATATCCATCGTTCCCGGTGTACCAATACCTAATGCATCAATATCATCCCAATTTAAATTCAATTCCTCAACGATGCCCTTCGCCGCACCCAAGATTCGACTTACTCCATCAGCAGCACCTCGCTCATGCTCTGTGTCAATTTGCACATGTCCCAGCGCAGTACCTGAATCGTCGACAACACCTAATTTGATGCCAGTTCCTCCTACATCGATACCCAAGTAAAGTCGACGAGTTGGTGTTGAACTTTCAGACGCTATTGCCATCGGTTGCACAATTCCAATCAATTTATTTATAACTTCTTAGTAAACAGTCTAATCGACAAGTCTCTTTGATGTCATTGCCGTTTATCGTTGAAGATAGTGGTTTATTTACGTTTCATGATCAACAAACCGACAACGGTAAGCAGGATACCGGCGATCAGCCATGGTGATGCCGGTTCCGCAAAAATTAAAACACCAGCAATCGCACCAAATGCTGCTTGGGAAGCGTTAAATAAATTGACATTGGTCACCGGCAACAACTGCAATGCGGCCACCAAGGCAACAAAAGCAATCGTATTACACAATCCCGCTAACAACATTCGACCGATATTCCAAGCACCTAAATTTTCCGGGACATTAAACACACCTTGTTGGTAACTAAGGGCAAACAAAAACAGAATTCCAGCGGTGGAAATAATCAACATCAACATTGGTTGAGATATGCCTCGACGGCCAGCAGTTTTAATCACAGCGCCAAATGATCCGTAGACAATCCCAGCAATAACAACGGATCCGATTCCCAGTCCCAATAAAGACCGAGAAACGTCGTCCGTCGTAATTTTATTTTTCAATGTTTCGAATGCTGTTTCGCCACCGAGCGACAAAACGATAACCGATACAATTAAAAAACACATCGACACGATCGTGCGTCCGCTTGGTTTAGCGTCCATAAACAAGCCATCGATAACGGCACCACTAATAATTGCCATGCCTAAGCAAAGCGGAACAGCAATGCCAATACCGATTTTATCGAGGGACCACTGAAAGCCTACATTGCCAAACAAATGGGTGACCACTGCCACAAAGCTCAAAACCGCAATCGTCTTTAAGGAGGGTATTTTTCGATGTCCGTTACAATAGCGGATCATTAACCAAGGAATCATAATGGCAAATGTCGGCATCGCTTTTACGCACGATACCCACACCGCATCACAATGATCGACCGAACGCAGAAAAACATTCGCCGCGGAATAGGCCACCGACGAAATGGATCCCAAAATGAATCCTTTCGTATAGAGCTCCGTCGAAATCGCATCGCTCGGATGCGGTATATCAGTCGTCAACTTGTCTCATTCCTTTACCGCAAATCTCTTGACGATTGATCATATCGAAATTCACTCTCTGGGACTCCCACGCACATCTGTTGCAGCAACGGGGGTAACTTTAGCTGCTCCAACTCCATATAGATTTTGACGTCTTCAGCACCCGTTTGAAAATCAGTGCTCATCTCACGACCAAAGACAATGAATCGGCATCCACGATCACTTAGTTCTTTTAAATCTGTGTCTCTTTGCTCATCGCTGCCAGTGACATTCTCTTCATCATCACCATAGTACCGACTGTTACCGATCCTCGCGATAGTATCCACGCCCGTAATAAATTGAACCCCCCCATACAGGCGAGCCTTTTCCACAAACGTTGCTGCTTGGGAAATTATTAATTTTCCCGAAAGACAAAATGGCAATGTGCGAATTCGTGCCGAAGACCCTCGTACTTGTGACTTATCCACATTGTTAAGCGACAGCTCATAAAAAGGTCCGTGTCCATATTTATCTTCTACATACTTTGCCATTGCAACGTGACCAGCGTGCCAAGGATCAAACGAACCAGGAAACACCGTCTGAACGTCACCGTCTGCGAACTTGACCCAAGATCTCTTCGCGGATATTACTTCTGTTATTCCGTTAAATATTTGTAGTGTCTGAGCTACCACCTTAAGGAACAGTAACGTCGCTTCCTGTTGCCGCTGCTCGCGGGACTCGCTAGTAAGCCGAAAAGCATGCGCTACCGACGAAGCATTTCCATCTTCATTGCGAATCGAAATACCAATGATAACTAAACCATCAAGCTCCTGTGGCGCATCTGGTCCGAGATGTCCCGTAATAGAGATTGCCACATCTGCTTCTTCGGTTTTCGATAATGCGCCTGCGGCCATTGCTTTTGCCACAACTTCGCTAACTGGATTGTCATCTTGCAAAAGCCCCTGACCGACCTCCAACCAATTCTGTTTGGACTTATTACGATAGGATACCAACGAACCGCAAAAATACGCTGAGATACCCGCTTGGCGACCCA
>JABHUV010000149.1 GCA_018658605.1 Planctomycetaceae bacterium
AGTTGAAGTTTGGAGGCCCAATTCCTACTGGCCCCAGTCATTGTGTGTCCTGGCACTAGAGTCGACGCTTATCTTTATTATCGGATAATAAAAATAGCCGCCTTGAGGGTAGATTGGTCTATCTACCACTAGCTACATCAAGAGTTACCGATAAAAGATAGGTGGTTTAAGTAAAAAGGGCTGAGTGACGAAAACAGACTGACATTGTGTCCGGTGGTATCGATTGTCAGTACTGTAGGATGTTGTTTACCTCTTGTGGGGTATTTAGTATGGTCTTGGTAATCGAGGTAATTAGCATTGATTAATCTATATATTGGGACTCTGGCTAACGCTCGTAAACGTAATCACTGGTCGCTAAGTGACCTTGGTTAACAATAAACAGTATGATGTGGTCAGACGGTTTTTCCTTAGGCTGTTATTCTTGGTTGTTTAGTAAAAGCGCTTTATGCGGTAGATTTGTTTTAATGCCCAACAAAAAAAATCAGCTTTTTAATGCAGATGGAGACCCGACGGTGCCGCGTGCCGTCATGGGTCGCTTGAGTTTATACCTCCGCGAAGCTCAGCATTTACTGCGTGATGGTCATGAAACAACCAATAGTACTGAGTTAGGAAAACTATTGGGCCTCAACGGTGCTCAAGTTCGAAAGGACTTCGCCCATTTTGGACAATTTGGGCATCCGGGTATTGGCTACAAGTGTCAAGAGTTGGTTTTTGCGATCAAACGTATCATGGGAACCGACTCGACCTGGAATGTCGCTCTCGTTGGTATTGGTAATCTTGGTCGCGCTTTGTTGCGTTACAAGGGCTTTAACCAACAGGGGTTTCGATTTGTTGCGGCCTTTGATGTCGACCCAAAATCAATTGGTACTCAGATCGAAGGTGTACCGGTTTATAGTATGGATCAATTAAGCACAGTAGCTTGGGAGCACAAGATTCGTTTAGCCGCAATCGCTGTGCCATCTCAAGTAGCTCAATCGATTGCAGACGAAGTTGTGGAAATCGGAGTCGAGGGCATCTTGAATTTCGCACCGGTTACCATTAACGTCCCAGACAATGTACGAGTGATCGGCGTGGACCTAGCTATGGAGCTAGAACAACTGGCTTTTACGGTTGTGAATCGTTAATAGGGCTTTCCCGGATTTCTTCATTGAATACCTTCATCGGAAAAAAGCCCCATTTCTATGAATTGCACGCGATACTCTGCTGGTCGTGAATTGATTTTTTGGGTATATAATATGGGCTATTCATTAGTAAAAAGTTTAATTTGTTGGTGGATAAGATACCCCGTAGTGTAATGGTAACACCTGGGTTTTTGGTTCCCATATTCTAGGTTCAAATCCTAGCGGGGTAGTTACTAGCCGTCGTAGTATGATTGTACTATGGCGGCTTTTTCTTTGAAGGTCCACCAATCTGTGTACGTGGGAGGGATGTTATGTTGGAATTTGTTCACCAGCGTCACAAACAGGTAACGTCATTGCGAGCGCCACGGGAGTTGATCATTGCTTGTCCGGAAATGCAGAGCCACATCAATGTATCGCGAATGGTGCGGGCTGCTGCCTGTTGTGGAGTCACTCGATTTATTGCTTGCGGAAATGTAAAGATCGACCCCAAGATATCGCGTGGTGGGGAGCAACAGATGTCTTTTGAGGTGCGTCGCAGTCTGCGTCCGGTTTTGCAAAAATTGCAGCGTGCAGGCTACCCGCTGATAGGTCTCGAACAAACAACCAATTCACAAAACATCCATCAGTTCAAGTTCCCTGCTAAATGCGTTTTAATTATTGGCCATGAACGCAAAGGCATAATCGATGATGTGCTTCAGATATTAGATCAAACGATCGAGATCCCCGTGTGGGGAGAACCGTTTTCGTATAACGCTGCAACTGCCGCTAGTATGGCACTCTATGAATACTGTCGCCAATTTCCGAACTAGTCAGCAGGAGATTTGGGTGGTAGTGTCCGACATTTGGTTGTTTTAAACTATTAATGGACATCTGTCTGCGACCGGTAAACTGGGACCACTAATGAATGCGTAAGTTAGCATTCATTTTAGATTATGTCGCGGAGGATTTTGTTTGGATCGGTTAGCAAATCTGAGGCTTCTGTCGGCAGAATTCCCTTGTCGCGTGGATGATACTCGACTTGGAATTTCGGGAATTGTAGATAGCTAGCATCGCCAACGTTGGTTTTGAAAATGTCAGCGATCACTTTTTCTATTTGCTCAGGCACAATACGGTAGTAATGATTTTTCCCATCGACACGGGTCGTCACAAAATTGACTTTACGCATCAACGACAAATGATGACTGATCGTTGGTTGGTTTTTTCCGAGTGTTTTACAGAGGTCGCGCACATTCATTTCTTTGCATGCGGATAACACGAGGAACAGACGCAACCGAGTGATATCTGACAAGACTTTTAGTGCTGGTACAAGTTGTTGCGCTAAGTCGTCGTGCAAGTTGGACATGGTCGGTACCGGCTGCTCTGGCGGATTTGAAGAACCGGTCCCTTTTAAAGGGACTTGTTTCTCAACTTCTTGCGGAGAATCATTCATAGATGGGTCGGTCTGTGGGCTCGCCCTACAGTCGTATTTATGTTTTATATGGTGCTAGGCGTGAAAACGGGGCGCAGTAGGGTTAAATATTCAAATTTCCGTTTGTTGGGCAACAAGTAAATGTCATTTTGTCGCGATAGTTGAAGCGCTCCCTATATGGTTACTCCCGAAGCAGCGATCAAAGACGACACAATTTGGGTCAAATTTTTGAAGGAAAGTCAAAATATGTCGAATTTAACTGTAAACAACCATAATCAATCCAAATCAAGCAAAATTACGTTAACTTCGAACAAGCGAAAGAAGCACGTTTGCATCGATTGCATTGTTGCTGAGGTGCTGTAACATTGTTGTTATTCAATGCGTCCTATTGATAAGCGTTCGATCAAACACTTTAGAAGGTTGGTATCAAAGTTGGTACGCAAGTTTTTCCCACTATTAATTTTGCTCTTCTTGTTAGGGGCTGTCGTTTGGGCAGTCAGTATGGGGACTTTGCCGCGCGCGGATTTTGTGTTTAACAACGGCGCAGAAATTAAAACGATGGATCCATCGCAAGCCACAGGAAGTCCTGAAGGCCGCGTCATTAATGCATTGTTCGAGGGTTTATTGCGGTCGATGCCAGCGGGGGAACCTGATGAGTTGGGACGAATTCCGATGAAACCGGTTGCCCGAGGTATGGCGGACCGTTTTACAGTAAGCACTGACGGTACCGTTTATCGTTTTCACATTCGCGAAGACGCGCGGTGGACCAATGGAGACCCAGTCACAGCTGCAGATTTCGCTTGGTCCTGGATGCGGTTTCTTCACCCAGAGACTGCCTCGGAGTACAACTATCAGTTGTTCTACGTCCGGGGCGCTGAGAAGTTCAACACAGTTCAGTTAGCCGTGGGTGATAAAGTTGAGGTTGAGTTAGCTGATCGCCAGACGCCGGAGTTATTCCGCCGAGGTACGATTCGCCGAGGTATTTTGCGGGAGTTGATATTACCACCGCCCGCTGCTGACACCGTAGACACTGGCAATGAATTAGCCGACGCTGCAGATGCCGTCGAGCCCATTGCGGGCAAAGCAATTTTTGTAGTTGAGTTTCAAAACGAGTCGGGCAAGATGCCAGTCACCGAGACCATCGCCTACGCGGTCTCGGCGGACGGTTCACTGGCCGGGATAGAGGATCTAAAGCAAGCCTACACGGGTGATTTTTCATTATCTGACGTTCAACCATGCCAACACGTTCTTTATGATTTCAAGGAAGTCGGTATCCAAGTGTTATCGCCCCAGGACTTAGAGGTCACACTGAACAGCGCGACAGCATTCTTTCCAGAGTTGGTAGCGTTCTATCCGCTGCATCCGGTGCACCGTGGTTGTGTTGAACAGTACGGTGCACGGAGGTTTACTAAAGCCGAGCATATTGTGACCAACGGCCCCTTTCGTCTCAAAGAACGACGCATTCGTGATCGCATTCGCTTGATAAAAAACGAACAGTATTGGAACGCCGCGGAAGTTGAGCTAGAAAGCATCGATGTGATGTCAATTCAATCTGAAACAACAAGTCTTAATATGTATTTAACAGGTCAACTCGACTGGGATACAACTCCACCCAATACGATGATTCCCATCTTGAAGAAACGCGATGATTTTGTGTCGACACCGTTTCTTGCGTCGTACTTTTATCGAGTCAACACTGAAAAGCCTCCGCTTAATAACCCTTTAGTGCGTCGCGCTCTGAACCTTGCAATTGATAAACGCTCAATCGTCGACAATGTCGTCAAAGGGGGGCAATCGCCGGCCAGTAGTTTCGTGCCACCGGGAATGAATGGGTATGAAGGTTATCAAGGAAGTGGGCACGATGTGAAATTGGCCCGTCAATTACTTGCAGAGGCTGGTTACCCCAATGGTAAAGGGTTGCCGCAGATAGAGATTCTGTATAACACCGCTGACAGTCATCGAGATATTGCCGAGGTTATTCAGCAGGATTGGAAAAAGAATTTAGGTATAAACGTTGTCCTGCGAAACTTAGAATGGGGTTCGTTTCTTGATTCACTACGAACTGGCGACTATATGGTGGCACGGTCGGGCTGGATTGGCGACTATCCAGATCCCAATACATTTCTGGATATGTTTGTTACCGGCGGTCCTAACAACCAGACAAACTGGGGAAATGTGAAATATGACAACAACATTAAAATGGCCAAGAGTGAAGCGGATCCGGTGTCAAGAATGAAGTTGTTTGTTGAAGCGGAGACGATTTTAATGGAAGAACAGGCCATCCTGCCGATTTATTTTTACGTTTCTAAGAACATGGTACGGCCTCGTATTCAAGGATTTCATGCTAATTTGCAAGATGTCCATCCATTGCACTTGATTAAGATTCGCCGCGAAGGATCTGCAGCGCATGATTCGATAGGTGAGGATAGGAACTAATGCAGTTATTGGTGTTTTTATTGAAACGATTGGGCTGGATGTTGATCACGGTTTGGGTCGTGTTCACATTATCTTTTTTCTTGATGCGTGCCATTCCAGGTGGCCCCTTAAATGGTGAACGCGTTTTGTCAGAATCAGTGCGAGCTCAATTAGAGCAGCGTTACAATTTGGATGACCCATTATTGGTGCAATACGCGACGCATTTATGGAATACAATTTGCTTTGATTTTGGTCCTAGCTACAAGCTTCAAGACTTCACGGTTAATGAAGTGTTGGCTCAAGGGTTTCCGGTTTCCGCTGCGTTGGGCATTTTAGGAATGACCTTTGCACTTTTGTTGGGGATGACCGCTGGCGTGGTTTCGGCTGTCCGTAGAACCAGTATTTATGATTTCTCGTTTATGCTATTAGCGACTTTAGGAATCGCCATCCCCAGTTTTGTGTTAGCGTCTATGGCGATTGTCCTGTTCGTATTTTACTTCCAATTATTCCCAGCGGCTGGTTGGGGTGAACTAAAGCAGATTGTGCTACCGGCTATGTGCTTAGGAGCTCCGTTCGCTGGCTATATCGCTCGTCTCACACGAACTGGGATGTTGGAAATATTGAGCAATGATTATATACGAACAGCTTATGCCAAAGGACTCAGCACGCGGACGGTTATCTTGCGTCATGCATTGCGAGGTTCGATTTTACCAGTGGTCTCCTACTTAGGACCGGCTTGTGCAGGTATCTTAACGGGCTCTTTAGTGCTGGAAAAGATTTTTGCAATCCCCGGCATGGGAAGCCATTTCATCGAAGCTGCGTTGCAACGGGATTTTACTTTAGGAATGGGGGCTTTGTTGACGTATACCGTATTGCTCTACGTCATGAACACACTCGTTGACTTATCCTATTCCATCATTGATCCCCGCGTTGTGTTGGAGTAATTGGCTTAATTGATTGATAGGCGAGATGAAACTTAAAGAAAAACCTAAATCAGCAACTATCACGACTACACGATTGCTTGAATAAACACGTTTTATGAATCAAACACCAATCACAACAACTGACGAGCAACCGGACACGTCGTCTAAGCGAACGGAGTTACAGCGGTTAGCGGAAGTCATGTCAGAAGCACGAATGCAACAAGGCGTGTCGCTGTGGTCTGATGGGTGGAAGCGTCTAAAACATAACCGTGTGTCGATGATTTCGTTGTGGACATTAGTGGTTATTATTGTGTTGGCAATCGTTACTCCGGCTCTACCGCTGCAATCACCTATTTTCCAAGATGTCAAACAACGTGAATTATTACCGCCTGAATTCAAAACATTCAAATTGGGCATTGCGGAATATGACGAGACTCTCGCTTCCAAGCGGCAAGCACTTCAGGAAATGAGTGCGTCGGATAAGCGGACAGCATTGCAAGCGGAAATTGAAGGATTGGAGGCGCGCCATCCGATTAAGGTCTATTGGAATGATCCTAACTTTATCTCGAAGGCAATGATTGAATTTCGGATTTTCATTTTTGGTGATTATTGCATTCCCTCTATTTGTGGCACTGACAAACTTGGACGAGATGTTTTGTCACGGGTTTGTTGGGGTTCGCGAGTATCACTTGCTTGTGGCTTAGTCGCTACACTGGTTTCACTACTGATTGGTGTTAGTTATGGAGCAACTTCAGGCTATTTTGGTGGCCGCATTGACAATATCATGATGCGAATTATTGATGTTGCCTATTCGATTCCATTCATCTTCATTGTCATATTTATCATGTCATTTTTGTCGGCGCCCAAAGTTCGCGAGACTTTAAACGAATACGGAATTAACCAAATCACAGTGTTCTTTTTGATGATCGGTGCGATCTATTGGCTGACAATGGCACGGGTTGTTCGGGGGCAAGTGTTGTCCTTGAAGAACGAGCAGTTTATAGATGCCGCCAAGACAATTGGTACGAGTAAGTGGGGGATTATTTTTAAACATCTAGTGCCCAACGTGATGGGGATTGTGATTGTTTATTTGACACTGACGATACCGGCTGTAATTCGTTTTGAAGCGTTTTTGTCTTTCTTGGGGATGGGGGTTCAAGCACCTGATATCTCATGGGGGATGTTAGTCAACGAAGGGATTCAAGTGATCACTCCGATTCGAATCTATTGGTGGATGATTATATTCTCCGGATTCGCCTTGGCGTTAACTTTGTTCTCCTTAAATTTCCTCGGTGATGGAGTTCGTGATGCATTGGATCCCAAGTTAAAGAACCGTTAGCCACGAAGAGAGTTTCAAAGCAAGTCGATTATATATCCAGCAGTGATAGATTTAAAGTTTTAAGAAAGTATTCGATGGGCCAGCCCGTATTACAAGTGAAAAACCTAGCAGTCGAATTTGTGACGGACGACGGGATTGTCCGCGCTGTTAACGACATTAGTTTTGATCTGTACCCGGGGGAAACCTTAGGGATTGTGGGGGAATCGGGTTCGGGTAAGTCGGTAACCAATTTGACGGTGTTGGGGTTGATTCCACAGCCACCGGGTCGAGTGGTAAGTGGGGAAGTTTTGTTCGATGAACAGGATTTACTGGAATTGTCGAATCGTCAATTTCAGACGATACGCGGCAAACGCATTGCGATGATTTTCCAAGACCCGATGACCGCCCTCAATCCATTTTTGTCGATCCAGGATCAATTGATTGAAGTCAGTATGTTACATCTTGGGCATACGCGTGCTCAAGCAATCAATCATGCTGTGGAGTTGTTGGAGTTAGTCGGTATTCCGGCGGCGGCGAGCCGGATCACTGAATACCCGCACCAGTTCAGTGGCGGTATGCGACAACGGGTGATGATAGCGATGGCATTGTCATGTGAGCCAGATATTCTCATTGCCGATGAACCAACCACTGCATTGGATGTGACGATTCAAGCACAGATTCTGGATTTGCTAAAAGCGATGCAGGACAAACGCGGGATGGCGATTATTTTTATCACTCATGATTTAGGCGTGGTTGCTAGTATTTGCGACCGTGTCATGGTGATGTATGGTGGTCGCAAAGTCGAACAGGCCGATACTAAGACGTTATTCGTCTCCGCTCGTCATCCTTATACTTTGGGGCTACTGTACTCAGCCCCACGATGGGATCAGCCTCAACAAAAACGGTTACAAGCGATCGAGGGGCAGCCACCAGATATGATGAATCTACCAGCGGGCTGCGCATTTGCACCTCGCTGCCAATGGAAAACTGATGAGTGTTTAGCAGCTGTGCCTGAGCTTGTCAGCATCGTTACCGCAGCCACCGAGTCTCACTTCGTTGCCTGTATCCATGCGGATCAAATCCATCAGGCTAGGGCAACAAGCCCCGAGGAGTTGCCACATGCCTAATTCTGAAAACACAATTTTAAGTGTCAATAATCTCAAAGTGCACTTTCCGGGTAAGCGTAAATTTGGCCAACCTCAGCGTTGGATTCGCGCGGTCGATGGCATCAATTTTGATGTTAAGGAAGGGGAAACTTTGGGCCTAGTTGGCGAGTCGGGGTGCGGGAAATCAACAACGGCACGAGCCATTTTAAATTTGATTCATCGTGGCAAGATACAAGGGACAATTCACCTCAACGGCACACGCATTGATAACTTGTCAGACAGGGCGATGATACCTCATCGTCTGACAGCGCAAATGGTTTTTCAAGATCCATTTGCATCGCTCAATCCACGTATGATGGTGGGTAATATTATTCGTGAACCGATGGAGAACTATGAATTATTTGGTGATGATACGGGGCGCCGTTTAGAGGTTATTCGTTTGATGGAACTTGTGGGGGTAAACCCGCAGTATATGAATCGCTATCCGCACGAGTTTTCCGGTGGACAGCGACAGCGCATTGGAATCGCTCGAGCTTTGGCAGTTCAACCTAAGTTAATTGTCTGTGATGAAGCAGTTTCGGCATTGGATGTTTCGATTCAAGCTCAGGTTATAAATCTGTTAATGGATTTACAGCAAAAGCTTGGTGTTTCCTATGTGTTCATTGCCCATGATCTCGCAGTGGTCCGGCACATTGCACATCGTGTAGGAGTCATGTATCTCGGTAAAATTGTTGAGTTAGCAGATTCCAAAGAGCTCTATGACTTTCCAAAACATCCCTATACGACGGCGTTGCTTTCAGCTGCACCTGTCCCAGATCCGCTGGTTGATGTTCGTGCAAACCGAATTACACTGACAGGCGAAGTCCCTTCACCAGACATTGAATACGATGGTTGCTCTTTCGCCGATCGCTGCCCGCAGGTTCTCGGGCATTGTGCCTCTACGATGCCACAATTATCTACGACAGGCCACCAAGTCTCGTGTTTGTTGTACGAAGACGATAATGTTAATAGAAGTGACCCACCACAGGCAAACTCAGCAGAAGTGATAGTTTAATGTCGGAGCGAACGCAAAAAACCAAAGGCGGGGTAATCGCACTTTGGGGCTTTGTATACGTACTATTGATGGTTGCAATTATCTTTAAAATGCTGGACTCGCGCAGTCAAATTCTGAACGCCTCAAGCAATCAACGTGAGATCCAGCAAGCGGGTTGGGATGACTGGACGAAGTATCGCGGGCAACAGGCTTCGTCGACTAATCAAGTTGCGCCCAATTTGCGAGGAACATTAAACCCTCAGCGGTTACTCGAAGATCATTTTGCCATATGTTTGGCCGCGATACTGTTGTTCACCACTTTAATTTATGGTGTTACGATGTACTTGTTTTGTGGGGCCGTTTTGGGTTCGACACAGGGCCCTGTGACATTAGCGGATGAAATTCGAACTGCACAGGATACACGATCCGTGCACTCGGACGGGAATGCTCCGCAAAAAAAGGAGAGCATTGATTGATGGAGTCTAAACAAGAAACTCCCCAGCAGTCGCTGGCACAAACGGACTCACAATCGAGTTCAGATGCAGAGAGGACTCAGACCTTTATTCACCCAAGTCTTCCTTGGGGGTCTTCGATCGGCTCGACCTCGGCGCTTGCCAATAGACCCGAAGTTAATGTTGTTTGTTGGCCGGTAAAATTTTACTGGAAAAAAACGTGGGCCATTCTATTGAGTTATTTTCTGGGAGCCTGCGTTGTGTACTCACAGACGACTAGTCCGCTAGTAGCTAGTGTCGTTTTGTTCGCGCTAGTTAGTGTGTCATGGCGTTTGTGGATTCCGATACAATATAGCATTGGCCCCACCGGAATTACTCGGAGTGTCTTTGGTCGGCAACGTCAACTTGGCTGGGCGATGATTCGTCGAATTAGTCAAGACAGTCGCGGTGTACAAGTATTTTTTGACCGAACACCATCGATACAAAGTATATTACAGTCGTTCTATATAACGGCTGATTCGGCTGATTTGGAATTATTAATTGGCGCGTTTCACTATTACCTCAGTGGCCGACCTAAAACGCCGACCCATTAATATGTTGAAAAGCGCAACGACTCATATGGCAATTAGACATTGGATGTGGGACAGACAAGCAGGGTGAAAATGACGGATCACGTATTGGTGTTGGGTACGCACAACCAAAAAAAAAGGTTGGAACTTGAGTCGTTGTTAGCTCCATTGGGACTCACGCTACGGACTCTTGATGAGTTTCCGGATGCACTAGATGTCGAAGAAACAGGGACGACATTTTCTGAAAACGCTGCACTCAAGGCAGTTGAACAAGCGCAGCATTTAGGCCACTGGGTGCTAGGAGAAGATAGTGGCTTATCAGTCGTACCTTTAGGGAATACACCTGGTGTCTATTCTGCTCGCTACAGTGAAAAAGAAGGACAACCGGCTACGGACGAATTGAATAACGAGAAATTGCTAGCTGAATTGGGTGACTTACCCTTGGCCCAACGGATTGCCTTTTATACATGCCACATGGCCATTTCAGACCCGACTGGGAAAATCCGGCTAAGTTGTGAAGAAGTTTGCTATGGACGTATTCGCTTTAGCCCCTCGGGCAACAACGGTTTTGGATATGATCCGTTGTTTGAGATTGCAGAGTACCATCGTACATTTGGTGAATTGGGTTCGGCAATCAAGTCTGTATTAAGTCATCGTTCACGGGCGATGCGTAAGATTGTGCCCAGTATCAGGGCGTTGCTCGCCTCCGGTGAATTGTAAATCGGTCTTTTGTTTTAAGTACCAGTTTGTTAATCTTGACACCGCGCAAAACTGCCGTATTTACAACCTCTTACTCCACTGATGTAAACTCATTAGGTGCCTACATGAAAACGAAATTAGTTTTGTTAGCGATTGCTATCAGCTTGTTACCAAGCTCGACATTTGAATCGCAACTCCAAGCGGAATCACCATTCGATCATATTTTTTTTCCATTCAAGAAGGTCGATGCGAACCCGAATATAGACTATCGTGTTACGGACAAGCAGGGGCCGTGGATGGTGTTAGCGACTTCGTTTCACGGCGAGGGCGCCGAACAGCAGGCTCGTCAATTAGTATTAGAGTTGCGCCGCGAACATAAGTTAGAAGCATTCACGCATCGGAAAACCTATGACTATACCGATCGCGTTGAAGGTCGCGGAGTGGATAAATACGGTCAGCCTAAGTCGATGGTTTATAACAAGGGGCACCGGTTCAATGAAGTTGCCGTCATGGTTGGTAATTTTGAATCGGTTAAATCTGACGATGCCCAAGCTTTGCTCGAAAAAATCAAATACTTGCGACCCCACGTTCTCGATCGAGCAAAAGACGAAGGGACGAATCAAGTATATGCGGGATTGCGGAGCATTCAGAATAAATTGAATTTGAATCCAGAGCGTCACGAGCGTGGTTCGATGGGCCGCGCATTTATTACTCGCAATCCAACAATTCCGGCTGAGTACTTTACTCAGAATGCACTCGACCCGTTTGTTGAGCGGTTGAATGACGGAGTGGAATATAGTTTGTTGGACAACCCAGGGAAATATACGGTTCAAGTGGCAACGTTTCGGGGCAAAGTCGTTTACGACATTGAAAAAGGATATGACAAGGATGCCAAGGTATCGGATGCTCTCGTTAAAGCTGCCGAGAATGCTCATCGTTTAGTTACCGCATTACGAAAACAGAACATTGAAGCCTATGAATTCCATGACCGCAATGAGAGCATTGTTACCGTTGGTAGTTTTGACCGCGTTGGCGTACGTCAACTTGATGGCAAGTTTCAATTTGATCCGACTGTTTATAAGATTATGAGCATTTATAAGGCACAACGTGTGTCAATCAACAACAGCAGTCAGTCCAGTTTCCGACCACGGGCATTGAACGGTATTTCGTTTGATATTCAACCTCGTCCAGCGTTTGTACCAAAGGGTAGTATTGGCTCGAGTTTTCTCAGCCGTTTTTAGAGTATGTTTGTGTTCGTCTGGCGAGCTGTGAGAATGACAAAAATGTCTACGAAGTAATGACCGTTGCATAGATTCGGTCATCTGCCGTTGCGGTGGCAGTTACTTCAATGAGTTGTCCGATGGGGTTCTTATTTCCCGTCTGTTTTGTCGGATCTGATAGCTTTGGGGTCCAAGGGAACTCAATGGGTGCATACCTACAGGAAGTGCCTACATAGTGTTGTGGTTTGTCACAATCTTCCGCTTCGACTAGTACTTCAAGATTTTTACCGATTAGACTCTGATAGTACGCCGTTTGTAACTCTTTACCCAGCGTTGCAATTTCACGCCCGCGTTGTTTTTTTAGTGATTTTGGCAATTGATTGTCCATGTCGGCCGCGGGAGTTCCTTTTCGAGCAGAGAAGGGAAACACGTGGATTTTAGAGAAGGCGGCGGACCGAATGGTTGCGAGGCCCTCGGCAAATTCAGCATCTGTTTCACCAGGAAATCCTGTAATAATGTCGGTAGTAATGGCCGGGGTATCGAGAGTGTCACGTACGAGATTACAGCGTTGCAGGAATGTCTGAGTGCCCCAGCGTCGCCGCATTCTTCGGAGCACTGCATCAGATCCACTTTGCAGACAAATATGTAAATGCGGAACGATTTTCGCTGCATGTTCACCGAGCACAGCGATCAGTTCACGTGTAACTTCGGTTGCTTCAATGCTGGAAATTCGAATCCGGAAGTCTCCAGGCAGCATAGCGATTTGGCGTGTAAGATCAGCCAGCCGAATCCATTGCTCACGTGGTTTAC
>JABHUV010000132.1 GCA_018658605.1 Planctomycetaceae bacterium
CCCATGTCACTAGTTATTTCTTCAAGGGTTTTACCGACGACCAGTCGCCTCAGTGAATCAACGGCCACCGCAATAAGCTCCGTACCGCGACCGAGTGTAAACGACAATCCGTGACCAACCTCACTACCGTCAGTAATTAACGTCAGGTAAGCGCAGGAATAATCGGGATCGGGATTCATTGCATCCGATCCATCCAAATTATCTGATGTCGGGAAGCGAATATCACGCACTTGGATGTCTGTAATTGTCAGTGTCATACTTTAATCCGTTATTTATTGATTAGTGTTAATTTTGGTCATTATTAATTCGCTGCTCGCAAACACGCCTCGTGCGTCCTTCAGATCCACATACCAAACCGTTGCATTTTCAGGTGGTGCCGCACCACTGATTCGAACATCAGATATCGTCAGATTAGTGGTGACCCATTTGCGGTCTTTATTAACCGCATGAGGCTCTGTGGTATAATGCAGTCGAGCCGACACAAGTTTGGTTTCAGAGCGTACCGCTGCCATCACGATTGCATTCGCTATCGTCGGCTTAAAAACCGTCGGCATTGGGGTACCCCCTTTACAATATTGGTCGATAAACACAAAGAACTCCGGAAACTCAAAAATATGTCCGTGCCGCATCGCCAGTTGGATGCTGTAGTTTTTCTGACCCGTCACTAAAGCACAGGTTTTTGCGTAGCTATCCAATGGGTATGCAAAATCATTCGTACCGTTTAAGAACATCACCGGCATCTTCGCGGAGCCAATATACATCGAGGGGTCCCACAACCTGTGCCACTTAGCAACTTGGGTCGGCGTCATCTTGGAAAACTCCGAATCGGTCCAGGCACTATTATCCTTCAGAAACCCGCAACCATATACCGGCATCGCGACTTGGAAACGATCGTCTAAGCCGGCAACGATACAAGTTAGATATCCCCCCCAACTAATTCCGGTAACGGCTGTTTTAGAAACATCGACTTCATCAAAGCAGCGCAACAACGAATGCCCGCGTATGACGTTAGCCACCGCATGGTATGTCCACTGATCCTCAAGCGGGTCGTCGATCGTTTTAAATTTTGCGTCATGAGTTTGGTCTGGCCCACCATTAACCAGTCTTTTGGCTCCCACGCCGCGACCAGCCAAATCCATTGCCATCGCAACATAACCTCGCTTAGCCCACAGCAACGCCCATTCCGAGAACGCTTTTCCGCCTCCACCATGCACCAAGACGACAGTAGGATATTTTTCCAGATCAGTTTCCATTCCCAATGTTTTAGGTGAAGCATAATAAGCAAACACCCTAGTAGCTTTGCCTTGGTAAATTTCACCTTCGTATGTAAGCGAATGTACAGGTCCAGACTGATCTATCCATTGATATTCCGGAGTCGTAAACAAATGCTGCAGATCCCATGGGTTGGACTCTGGAAGCGGCGCGGGTTGTGCTCCCAACAAAACTGGGCACAGCACCGCCAGCAACAAAAACCGCGTGACACAACTTAAACAATTACGACAATTCATAGTATTCGCACCCTATTTCAACAAATCAGTTTCAACTCCGCGACTGTCCGCAAAGCGATCGCCCGTGAGGCCTAACGCCCGTGCTTGAGTCAACCACAGATTTGACAGTGGTGTACCCTCAGCACAATGCAAGTGCATTCCTTGCTGTAAACGACCACCTCCGCCACCAGCGACGATAATTGGCAAATCAGTATATTGATGCGTCGCCCCATCACCTAACCCAGATCCATAGGTAAAGATCATATTATCCAACAACGTGGAACCATCAAACTCACGAACCGCCGACATCCGCTGAACCATATAGACAAACTGTTCCATATAAAACTTATCAATCTTTAACAACTCACTAATAAACTGCTTCTGATTATGGGACATCACATGATGACTCACCGGTTTGTCAAACAACCCCTCAAACATATACGGTGTATTCCAACGTTCGGGCCCGATCATCATCGTTGCTACATTGGTCAAACCTGCCTGCAAAGCGGCAATCATCAAATCACCCATTAAACGAATATATTCACCACGCGGCATTAACGATTCAGTACTGTCGGGAACGTTAACACCCTCGACTCCGGTCAGGCTGCTTTTCAATTTTGACAGCTTATCCATCTGCTGCTCGATGCTGCGAATGCCGTCAAAGTATTCCTCGAACTTCTCACGATCCACCCGCCCCAGTTTGCGCTGTAACGAACGCGCGTCTCGTAAAACCAAGTCGGTAATGTCTCTTTGCAACGACATTCGCTTTGTACCGAACAAACGATCATACGCTTGACGAGGGTCGCGAATTGAAGGGGCAACGTGCCCAGTCCCATACCACGAGATATTATCAAAATAGATAGATTCTTTATTATCTTTGTGACTATTACAACTGAGTTCGAGCGTGCGAAATGGTGTCTCACCACCGATATCATCCGCCACTACGTGGTCAAACGTGCGATCTAACGGATAAATAGACGAGGCAACTGTTTCGCCTGTCGCACTGCTCAAGAAACAGGATCCACATTGTGCGTGTACGTCACTGCCATGGCGATAGGTGCGATTGCATCCACTGACAAATGTCACCTTATCCATAACACTCTCTAACGGTTTTTGGGTCGCCGTCAACGATACTAATTTCCGAATCCCAACTTTATGCTCGACCTGTGATTTAGCTTTCGGGTCCGACACAAACTTAGGAATTTCCATCTCGGATTCACCAGGAAAGAACCCACGCCGAATCACGCCCATCGGCACATAATAGATCGCCATACGTACGGCCGGCTTGGCAGCTTTGGACGTCGAATTCGTCCCGACGGCTCCAGCCAAACTTTCAAACAACGGCAAGGCCAAACTCGCACCGGCCGCGCCCTGAATTGTCTGCATAAACTGACGTCTGTTCGTTTTTTTCATTCCTGACACCTATTTAGTTACCAGCTTTCTTTTCAAGCCACTAAAGGCCTCACTTAATACAACTTCACGGATTAGCGCCCGCAGCCGATACTCTGAATTTGCCATTTCCCTGACGATCCCCTCGACCGCCAAAACATCGCGATAATCCAATCTCCGCCCGAGAGCATACGTTAATAAATGTTTAGCCATCGCTGCTGTAAAACGATCTTTTTCAAGCAACAACGCGTCCTTAAATTCTATAACATTGGAAAATGCATGTTGACCAAACAGCACTCCATCGGATTCCACTGGCTTCCCATCACTATACTCAACCCGCCAAAAACCGACCGGATTATAGTTCTCCAGTGCAAATCCCAACGGATCAATTTTTCGGTGGCAGGAAGCACAACTTGCGTTCTCTTGATGGGCGGCAAACTTTTCCTTGATCGACAGTTCATCGGCAGGGTCGTCAACATTCTTTAACAA
>JABHUV010000018.1 GCA_018658605.1 Planctomycetaceae bacterium
AAGGAATGTGTGATGGACGGTAAATCTGCTATCCGTTGGATCCGCTTAAATGCTAATAAGCTGGGAGTCGATCCAAGTCGAATAGCTGCCGGTGGAGGATCAGCTGGAGGGCACGTTGCCGCGGCAACCGGCACCGTAGAGGGGATGGAGCAGTCAGGCGAAGATATCCGTGTTAGTAGCCGACCAAACGCGTTGTTGCTTTTTAATCCAGTTTATGACAACAGCCCAAACGGTTACGGTCATTCTCGCGTTAAAGATGTTTATCCTCAAATTTCGCCAATGCATAATATCAAAAAGGGCACACCTCCCACGATCGTCTTTCTCGGAACTAAAGATTCGTTAATCCCTGTTGCCACAGCAAAAGAATATAAGAAGCGCATGGAAGCGGCGGATTGTCGCTGTGATTTACATCTCTATGATGGCCAGCCGCACGGTTTTTTTAATTATACAAAGCAGAAGTACTATCTTGACACCATAAACAAAATGGATAGTTTTCTTGTGTCGCTTAGTTATCTCAAAATAAAGTCAAAAAATAAGGACGAACCGCTATAGGAACCGCCGATTGTTGTCACGTCGCCGTAGTTGGTCGACATAGTTTTGGGCTTTATCTACGTTGCTCGGATTGGCACCAATATCCTGTATTGTATTTTTCAAATTCTGCAAATCTTTGTTTGTCAATAAAGCCAAAGAGGTTAAGTATCTTTTCATAGCGTTGTGAAATTCGGCGACGGATCTAAGAATAGTTCACCGAGATTCAAGGCGATTGACTATATTAGTAGCCTATCCTATTCTTTTTTTGCGTTTTTTAATGACCAATCCAAGTAACGAACATCAAATGACGACGCGGCGATTCTTTCTGGAATTGTTGGCGGGCGGATCCTCTGCTGTATTACTCCCCAAAACTCTTGCCGCTCGGGACCTAACAAACCCTGCGCTGCGCCGATTAATTGAAAATCTCCAATATCTGACTCCGTCCGATCAATTCGGTACTGTGGAACGTGGCAATCCCCTGCCATACAAATTACCAACTGCGGATTTAAAAGAAGCTGGGTTGACGAAAGATTCATGGAAGCTTGAAGTCGTTAGTGATCCCGCGTTTCCGGCTACCATGGGAAAACAATTCCAGCATGCAGACAATACAGCATTCTCTTACGCTAAATTAATGGAGCTTGCCAATAAAAATAGTGCGCGTTTCATCAAGACGATGACATGTAACAACATGGAGGCTCCGCTGGGAACTGGAATCTGGGAAGGCGTTCCATTGCGTGATGTCATTTGGCTAACGGAACCGGCGGCGAATATCCGCCGCGTCTTTTATCATGGTTACCACAATCTGGATCCAAAACAAATGTTTCAGAGTTCGTTACCGATCGGCCGGATTCTGGAAGACCCACCTGGAATGCCCCCGGTGACGCTCGTGTATAAACTTAATGGTAAACCTATATCGGGCCGTCGTGGTGGGCCGGTGCGGCTGGTCGTGCCTGAAACTTATGGTTTCAAGTCGGTGAAATGGCTAACTAGAATAACGCTGACTAACCTGCACCACGCGAACGACACCTACCATCGAGGTAACAATGATGTTGATAGTTGGCTAAAGTCGATTGCCCGGTTCGGCAGCATCACTGGTGAGGTTCCCCAAGGAACACCTATACCGATAACCGGTCTTGCACAGGTGGGTATTTCGGGTTTGAAAAAGGTGCAGGTATGGATCACTCCATCGAGTCCAGCGCAGCCACGTGAAGAAACGCGTTTCGCTTATGGTGATTGGCAGGATGCAACGATTTTACCTCCGCCCACAGACTGGGATGCTAATAACACAGCTGGGCCCATAAACATGCAGACGGTGTATGGTTTTGATAAGCAATCCGGTAAACCTTCGAACTGGCCCATCCCCTATACGATCGCGCACTGGGCAACACTGTTACCTCCGGTTGCACCGGGTAGATACACGATCCGCTGTCGTACGATCGACAACAATAATATTGCCCAACCCTTGCCACGACCATTCAAAAAGTCTGGCAATAGCAGTATCGCCCGCGTTTCAGTCGTGGTCGGCGAGTCGTAACAACTAGCCCAATACACCTCATAATAAAATAACAGCTTGGCGCGTTGCTTCGAAGCCTGACTCAGATCCAAACCAGTTAAGCGACAAAGGCCGAAACGATGAACTGTATAGCGTTTACGTTATTGGCCACCAAGGACATTCCGAAATCGATCAATGAGCGCTTGCTCTGATGCGTCGACTCCTGCTTCCTCTTCGGCGATGGCGTTCATTATCTGCACTAGATTGGTTCCTGTTTCGCTTCCTGCTAGCCGTCGCACCTGATCGATAGTTGTATTTAGAACGGAATTTACACCACCGTTTTTGATTTGATCTAACACAGTCTGCGCAAGTGTTCGTAATTCTGATTTTTTAAGATGCGGTTGCGACGGTGCAACAAGCGTTAGCATCGTTTGGTATTCTTCTTTTCCGATATTACCATCTACCGCCATGAGACAAACAAGCGTCGCAACGATTATTTCAACATCAGGTACAAGTGCATACTTGGCCTCCTGTTCACGCTGAGCCTGTTCAGACTCTTTCTCTACGGACGTTTTTAAAAGTTCCCCGACGTCCACGGCGCGTCCCTCGTTGGCATGTTGCAATTGGAAATAAGGTTTCACGGAAAGCCGCATGAGTTTAGCGAGAAATACTTCAGGGATTTGTTTCACTCGCGAATTGAAACGTTGCGTCACGGCGTTGTAACCGGTTCGGGCATACTGTAATTGGTTTTCCACGCCAACGATGCGGTTATTTAGATCAACGATCACTTCATTTCCGCTGAGATTTGGGTATTGTTCGAGCAAGGCCGTGAAACGTTGGTGCATTGCGCCAACAGGTTGTTGACCTCCACTAGCCCTAAGTTCTGACAGGGTTACCTGTAAAGTTTTTTCATGCGTGAGGGCTTCCCCTACAACTCGCACGAGGTTTGGAATTAAATCAGCACGGCGTTTCAGCGATACATCGAGATTGGATTTACCACGTTGTTGCCAATTCTTAACAAATACTAGGTCATTGAATAGAAACGCGATATTCAGCAAAATTAGGAAGATCACGGCGACAATAGCCCCAGCAAAATATCCAAACGCGTCAAAGGATGCGCCCCCATAAATAGTCATTACGGCCACGATGCAACAGGAAAGGGCGGTCCCAAGAATTAGCAATCCAACTCGGGCGTATTTCCGCATGGTCGAATTCTCTCCTTGATCGCTGATAATAAAATGACGTTCGTCGCGACTGGATGTTATTGTAAGGTTCTGATCCATCGGATTGTCTAGCACTGCGGGGCCAAGCACATAGATTTCCTGATTAGGGCGTAAGGTCCATTCGAAGTATTTGAATCTGCCGGAACGAGAATAGTGCGTTCTCTTGGCGTGAACTTCGGCGCCAACGGCATCCACGGGTATCTCCCCCGTATCATCCCTAACATTAAAAACGTTTAATTGAACGCCACTTTCGACGGTAACCCAACGTGACTTCTTGTCAGACTTTACTAGTTTTTTCATAAGGTATTTGCAATAGACCACGGATTCGCCGCTGTAGCGCGCTGAGATTACCGTATTATGGGGCTGAATCTCTCCCACAATTTCAGTTATCCCGGGGAAAATCCCTTTTACTTTCGACGTGGGGATATTCTCAATCATTCTTTTGGTACCCATTTTGCGGTAACCAATAAAACCGAGAACTCCCACAGCGATTAACTCGCTCAATCCCAATAGTCCAACAATAAAAGGATTTAAAACAGTGCCAGTACGTGAGCGCAAAGGATAGGATCCTAATAGATCTCGTTCGGCAGAAGAAAGTTCCATGACTTTCAGGTCGTTGAGTCCTATGAGTGCGGCGTGTCCGATATTGGTAAAGCGATCTCGATACTGTAAATACAACTGTTGTGCTCGGCCGGCGTCGCGCTTGATAAGAGCTTGGCGTAGCTGCTTTTGTTTGTTATCTGTGGGGTGGTGGTTTTCGACGAGCAGACGGTATTGTTCGACACGTTCATTGGCCAGTGTGAACTGCTCAGTGGTTACGAAAACCCATTGCAAAAAAAGTATAGGTGGCAGGGTCATAAAAACGACAACGGACGAGACCATAATGTGGTGAATTTGAAATAAATTCAACATCAATCCGATCGCAAATACAAATGAGAATACGGCCAACGCCATGTTGCCGACGCTGGTCCATCCTCTCGTCGCTAGAATTACTTTTTCCCCATGGGCGGAAATAGTAAATTGTATGCCCAAGGGTACAGAACTTGCCCCGATCGTACCCTTTTGTAAATCATATTCACCTAATACCAGTACCTCCGCGGCAGCCTTGATCACGGATTCGTTTTCCCGGTAATTTCCATAGTATTTAGTAGGCAGGCTAGTGGGATAAATCTCGGGCCTATTTGAGTTTGCTTTCACCAAAACACTTCCGGTTGCGTCAACTACAGAGAAATCAACAGTAGATGTCGCAGAGTCAACGGTCACCCAGGTTGTGTCACCTTCACTATCAGTTTCCTCACGTTCTTTGACCCAGTGGTAATAGACTACCGGGCCGGCACCAAGACGACTAGTTAAAACAGCATCGTCAGATCGGACTTGAGCCTCAATCATTGACGGACCTTTTACCAAGCCTGCTGCGTAGGAGATTGGTAGGCGTTGCACCTCCAGTACGCCGCGCATGCCGTCCATGCTGCACCCTCGCGAAAAGAAGGCGGTGAGCAGTAGGAAAATTATAGACAGTAATTGCGCAACCTTGGAAATCCAAGAATCTTTAGTAAGAAATGTTCCTGACATGTTGTAATCCACAGTTGGTTTGAAAGCTAAAGTGGAGTATGATACCTCAGCTGAACAGTACCACTTAGTCCGGTGCGACTAATGTTTACGTCTATTGATACCAAATAATGTCTTTTAACGCTAAGCCTATCGCAGTTTTACAATGGACCTGGTCAGGAGCTGTATTGGAAATGTTAGTGGCAGACGAAGGCAGGAGTGCCTGGGACAATGGCGATTAGAGTTTTCTTAACGGGCGCATATCGTTGATGTATTTTTCCCCATGCATTTGTTTGATATTCCAAAACAAATCAGATACAATAACCGAAGTTGGACGTACACATCTTTGTTCATTTGCATGGAAAGCCTTCCCATTGTGAACCCCCGCCGATGTGATGTTATCAGCGAGTGTTGACGACGGAGTTTTCACGGGCGAGTCAACGAATGACTGCCCCAAAATAAATAAATAAACTACGAATATTTAAAGGAAAGCGTCATGACCTTCCGCAGTCTTAACGTCACATTATTAGCTTTTATTTTGACCTCCAGTACGTCACTGGCGCAGTTGCCTAATACGCAGCTTTCTACGATTGCGCCCGCTGGCGGTACAATAGGTACGACGTTAGAGGTTACCGTTACGGGCGCGGATCAAGATGACCTTCAAACACTCGTGTTTTCACATCCTGGTTTGGTGGTAACGCAAGTTTCCACAGCAGCAGGTGAATTTGACGCCGCAGCCTCCGCTGTAAATAATAAGTTTGAGGTGGCGATATCGGTCGATGTACCTGTTGGTATCTATGAGGTTCGCGCCTCTGGTCGCTTTGGCCTCTCAAATCCTCGGTCATTTGTCGTTGGTGCGCGAGAACAGATAATTAGTAGTGGAAGCAACCACACGGTGGAAACGGCTCAAGAAATTCAGGCTGATAGGGACGTTGTCGGGTTCACCGACGCTAGCAAACGCGATTATTTTAAACTCGAGCTAACCGCTGGACAACGCATTATTGTCGAGTGTCTTGCAGAGCGCATCGGATCTCGCGCTAATTCCGTGTTGACGGTGTTGGATGAACAGGGCCAAGAACTTGTGCAAAATAATGATGGAATCGGTGTGGATTCTCTTGTGGACTTTACTGCGACCAACGCAGGGACTTACATGATTACAGTAAGAGATTTTGTGTACCGCGGTGGTGCCGAATATTTATATCGCTTACTTATCAAGAGTGGCAGTCACGTGGACTACGTGATACCTTCCGTCGGAAAACTTGCAACAGCGTCCCAATACACGATCGTGGGGCGTAACTTGCCGGGGGGAAAACCCCTTAGCGACGTGTTTGTTGACGGTGTTCAGCTCGAATACCTAACGCAAAATATCCAGTTTCCTCCCGCTGCTGTGTTGAAAACTGGGCGAACGCTAGTTGAGGGTAGTATAGCCCGTACGGATATTTCGGTATTGGGTGACAACGTTGCGTTCAGCGTCAGCGACCTTCCAGTTGCCGTAGAGTCCGTTGAAAATGAAAGTGCCGACACGGCCACAAAGTTAGATGTTCCCTGTGTTGTCTCTGGACAATTTTACCCTGCCAACGATGTGGACTGGTTTGAGTTCAATGCAATGAAAGGCCAGGTGTTTGTGATTGAGGTTGTTAGTCATCGACTAGGCCTAGCGATTGACGCCACAATGCTTGTCCAAAAAGTTGTCACCGCAGAGGACGGCAAAGTCACTGTTAGCGCTGTGGCATCGGTGGATGATCCAAGCGATCGTAATGGTCGCATTGGACAAGAGTTTGACGCAACGACGGATGACCCAGTTTACCGATTTAGCGCACCAGAAGATGCTACGTATCGAATACGCATTACGGATCAATTTAGCCGCTCTCGAAACAATCCCCGTCTGCAATACGAATTGCAAATCCGACCCGAGAATCCAAAGTTCGTTTTAACCGCCGATCTTAAACAAATTAAGACGGCTAACGCTAATGAAGTTAAACTATTTTCACCCATCTTGCGTAAATCCGACACGTTGTTAATTAACGTTCGAGTCCAACGGGCCGAAGGTTTTTCAGAGGCGATTAATGTCACGATTGAAGGTTTGCCTGCTGGGGTGACATGTGCGGGGGCAGAAATTAGTGCAAGCCAAGCCGCTGCTAGTCTAGTTTTGAAGTCGGCCGCCGATGTTAAAGCGTGGCATGGAAATATTCGTATTATCGGTTCGGCCAAAACGAGTGACGAAGAATTAAAAGTTGAATCCAAATATGCCGCTGTAAGTTGGGGCACGGCTAACAAAACCCAAACACCTGCGTTTTTTCAACGTCTGAGCACATGCTGGTTATCTGTAATTGATATTGAAGATGGTGCGGCAGTTGTCTCAGTGGGCGATGGCGCGGTACTTGAGACGTCGCGAGGTGGAAAACTTGAAGTACCGGTGACGGTCGCTAGAGGGGCGGGATTTGAGGGAGATCTGAAACTGGTAGCAACAAATGTTGCTGCCGAGGTTAAGCCAGCTGATCTTACGTTCAAAGCCGATAGTAATGAACAGAACCTTGTCATTGATTTGAAAAATGCCAAGGCTAAAGCAGGCTTGTATACGTATTACCTGCGGGGCGATGGTAAAGTTAAACGTACACGGAACGGCGACGCAATTCTACGGGCAGAATCCAAGGTTGCGCACGTTGTTAAATTGCTGGAGACCGCTGATGCCGCGTTAGTCACGGCAACCGAAGCAAACAAGGCCGCAGAGGGTGACGATGCGAAGGCCAAGGCTGCCGCTGA
>JABHUV010000017.1 GCA_018658605.1 Planctomycetaceae bacterium
AAACTTAAAGTTAGTCATGCCATATTCAACGACGTCACCCCGCATACGAGCGTGGCACTCAAGCCGCTCAGGCATTCCAAACAATACTCGAATTAGGTGTGCGTCATGAACATGCAAGTCGACGAGAGGTCCGCCCATTTTTTCCGCATCCCAGAAATGAGCTAACCAAGTCGGATCAGAAATCACTCGATTAAAATGCCCACCAAGCAACTTGCCGTATTTTCCGTTAACTGCCGCTTCTCGTAAGAATGTGTATTCCGGAAAAAATGGCAGCACATGGGCCACGAACACTTGACGATCGGCAGCAACCGCGGCTGCCACTATTTCATCACATTGGTCAACGGTTAACGCCATTGGTTTTTCAATTAAGACATGTTTGCCCGCCTGCAACACCGCAATCGCGGCGTCCGTGTGTAAATCTGGCGGCAGGCAAATATCAACCAAGTCAACGCTATCGTCGGCGAGCAACGAATCCAAGTCGCTGTGGCAGTTCCATGAGCTGACATCCACCTGTTCCCCAGGTGGTCCAAAGTTGCCTTGAATCGATGTCCAATCGCCAGCGAGCTTATCTTGATTGCGAGCACAAATCGCGGAAATCTCGATTCCAGCGGTTTTTTGATAGGCTAAATAATGAATCCAGCCCATAAACCCAATGCCCGTAATTCCAACTTTAATCATCTAATTTTTCCCTCGTGTTGTTCTACCTGTTTTAACCTAAAGCTAGTAAATTTTTCTAAGCGTTTACCAGGTTCGCAAATCGTTCACTTGCGGATACCCAATCACCCGACCTGTCAGGCACATATGTTTCTTGCCCAAAACTGTGGCTGATGATTTTCCGCGCTTCCCCCATGGAACTAACCACGCCGCTACTTATCAATTGAACCATCAAGTTACCAATGGCAGTAGCCTCGATTGGACCAGTAACCACCGACCGATCGCAGGCGTTTGCTGTAAGTTGGCACAATAAACGGTTCTGAATCCCGCCGCCAACAATGTGGACCGTCTTGATGGCTCCGCCAGTCAATCGTTCTAACATCTGTAGCACCATTTGGTATCGTAGTGCAAGACTCTCTAACGCACATCGAATTACCGCTCCATCGGTACCCGGTACTGTTTGGCCCGTTTTTCGACAGTAATCCCTAATCGCATCTGGCATCGATTCAGGAGCCAGAAAACATTCATCGTCGGGATCGATGAGCGAGACTAAAGGAGCGGCGGCGGTTGCAATTTCCACCAACTCATCCCAACCATAAGATTGGCCCTCAGTATTGAATATTCGTCGGCATTCTTGCACCAGCCATAACCCCGCAATGTTCTTCAACAAGCGGATGCTATCACCAATACCGCCTTCGTTGGTGAAATTCATCTCTTGGCACTCTGCTGAAATAATTGGGTTTGCAATTTCCACACCCATTAGCGACCAAGTACCGCTACTGATGTAACACCAATTGGGTTTATCAGACAACTCACCAACAGCGGGCACTGCCATTACAGCACTCGCTGTGTCATGGGTCCCCGGCAATACAACTTTGAATTTTGCGCCACCCAATTCACGACTAATATCATCGTGCAGCGGACCCAGTTCCGTGCCGGGAGGAACAACCTGTCCTAACAGTTTTTGTGGCAAGGAAAACGAATCAAACAATTCCGTCGCCCAGCGTTTTTTTTGGGGATTATAGAATTGAGTGGTTGTTGCGTTTGTATATTCGTTTGCTTTTTCACCCGTGAGTAACCAGTGAAAAAGATCGGGCATTAGCAGCATTGATTCAGCAGCATCAAGCAGTGGTGACTTGACATTCTGTAATGCTAACAATTGATAAAGTGTGTTGAAACGCATGAACTGCAAGCCGCTCTGGTTGAATATCTCCGAACGTGAAACTTGCTCAAATGCATACTCCATCATCCCTTCAGTATGATTGTCTCGATAATGGATCGGATTTGCCAACAGTTCATCATTGGGACCTAGCAAACCAAAATCCACGCCCCATGTATCAACACCGACACTGGTAATGGTGTTTCCATAACGATCCACGGCTTGTTGTAGTGCCCGCTTAATATGGGACCATTGCTCTAAAACGTCCCAATGAACATAACGCCCAACCGATACTCCACCATTGTTAAAGCGGTAGACTTCCTCAAGGGAAATACGAGTACCATCAAATTCTCCCGCTACTAATCGCCCGCTAGATGCTCCAATATCAACAGCTAGATAGACCTGCACCGCCATGCCTTTTCCACTTTCTATTTATTCTAAACTTGAATCTCTCAACCAACGCCATCATACACCATCCACAAACACTCGTTAGCCGCGTAACATCAAAATTCAAATCCATAAAAATTATCGCGTTGAATATATTAACAATTACCCATTGTTAAGTTACTTGATAATGTTTATGATTATTATCTAGCCCAATCCAATTATCGCTGAAATTAGTGCTCGACAGACGAAAATTTGAATACACCCCCTCCATCCGACACACTACTGGCTGAACTTCAGCAAGCAAGTGCCACATTAGAAAGCGCTTCACCGTTAGAAATTCTAAAATGGGCAGTCGAGCAATACGCACCAAACTTTGCGATGGCAACAGCCTTTGGTCCAGAGGGAATGACAATGATTTACATGTTATCTCAATTTTCTCCAGAAACACCTATTTTCAATCTCGACACCGGATATCAATTCCAAGAAACGCTCGATCTACGTAACGAAGTTAAATCACGCTATGGTATGGATGTCCGCTTGGCAAAACCTGAATTGGACGTCGCTCAGTACGAACAATTGAACGGCGGCCCCGTCTACAAAAGCAATCCAAGCCAATGCTGTTATGACCGCAAACTGTCGCTGTTAGAAAAAATCGCTAGCAAGCTGCAGTGTTGGTCGAGTGCGATTCGGCGAGACCAGAGTCCCGACCGAGCCAAAGCGCCGATAGTCGGCTGGGACAATAAATTCGGATTAATCAAAGTCAGCCCCTTGGCCAATTCAACCAAAGCCGATATTTGGAAAATGATTGCCGACAACGATATCCCGTATAACCCATTACACGACAAAGGCTACCCGAGTATTGGATGCTGGCCTTGCACTCGAAAAATTTCGCTCGGTGAAGATGACCGAGCGGGGCGTTGGAGGGGTACAGCAAAAACCGAATGCGGATTACATTCCGTCAACGACAACGAAAGCTAATCCCATGCAATTCTCAGCAAAAACTGAATACGCTTGTTTAGCCATCCTCGAATTGTCTTTACACCAAAACGACATTCGACCATTGCGTATTGACGACATCGCGTCACGGCACGGCATTCCTAGTAGATTCTTAGTCCAAATACTACTGCAACTCAAAGCCGCCGGTATCGTGTTGAGTATCCGTGGGGCAGCAGGCGGCTATCGACTGGCCAAACCTGCAGACACTATTAGCCTAGGTGAAGTCATGGAAGTTATTACTGGTGACCGATCAAACTTCGTGCAGAATTCCAACAACGTCACTCCAATGTCAGAAGCATTATTTCAAACGTGGGAGAGCATCTCTAAAATAGAACAAGAAAACCTCTGTGCCGTTACCTTTGAAGACTTACTCCAGCAAACTGGTGGCCTGAGCGAGGACATGTACTACATCTAGACTATCATTCATCTGGCCCTTTGCTTACTTGACTGCACACAATTGCACCGCATAAACTGAAGCATTGCACATGGATTTTTTCCAACACTATTCAACTAATCTAGTCTCGCAAATTGACTTTGTTCCTTTTCACCCACTAGACTTGTCATGACTGCAACTGTACTCGACGTCTACGATTCCGATGATCCACAAGCGATCATTGGCGAGGCAGTTGACCGCTTGAATGCGGGAGAAATTGTGGCATTTCCGACTGAAACCGTTTACGGTATCGCAGCAAAGTCATCCGATGCTGGCGCAGTTGCCAAACTGTTCGACGCCAAGGCACGATCAACCGGAAAACCAATGAGCCTTGCGATTGGCTACGATGATTCACTCGCCAACTATGCACAAAACCCAACGGCGATCATGTACCGACTCGCTCGTCGCTGTTGGCCCGGACCGCTGACAATGGTAATTCAAGCCACCGAGCAGGTAGCAGGACTTTCTAACGAATCACTCGCATTGCTAGCACCAAATAATTGGATCGGACTGCGAGTTCCTAGCAATGAAGTTTTACTCTGTGTACTCGATCAACTAGACGAACCCTTGGTCCTTACAAGTGCCAACAAAAGCGACCAAGCAGATGCAACTACGGCGGCCGAAGTCGCTGAACAACTCGACGACAACGTTCAACTTATCCTCGACGGTGGGCCCACTAAAATTGGCACGCCGTCCACGGTAGTTAAGGTTCACAAACACCACCTAGAAATCCTCCGTAGCGGAGCACTCACTCGCGACCAAATCCAAACCGTATTACAATTGGAAATCGTAATTGTCTGTACAGGCAACACGTGCCGTAGCCCGATGGCCGAAATGTTGCTTAAAAAGAAAATGGCGACAGCCAATGGTATCCCTCTGGAAGAACTTCCCCAACACGGCATTCACATCTGCTCTGCTGGAATCGCAGCAAACAATGGATCGCCCGCTGCAGAGCAAGCCATCGATGTACTCAGCAAACAAAATCTCGACTTAACCTGCCACAGTAGCCAACCATTAAGCTATGCGTTAGCCAACAGCGCTGATTTAATCCTTACATTGTCAAATTCCCATCAACAAGCCATTGTCAATGAATGGCCAGAATTCGCCGATAAAACCTCACTACTGGCACACGACGGCTCTAGTGTCAGCGATCCAATCGGAGGTTCGTACGAGATTTACCAACAATGTGCCGTTCAAATCGATACCCACCTTGATAAACAGCAGAGTCGCATCAATAATCTAATCATTCCTGATCAGGATATTATAAGAGAGTAAAAGAGATGAACCTTACTATTGGTAGTGATCACCGCGGATACCGCGTCAAACAAAAGATCGTTGATTTCCTCAATGGAAACGGACACCATTGTAACGATGTCGGTACAAACAGCGATCAAAGTGTCGATTACCCAGATATTGCGCAAGCAGTAAGTCGTGACGTTTGCGCTGGCAGCAGTGATCGGGGTATCCTTATATGTGGGACTGGTATTGGCATGGCGATTGCCGCCAATAAGTACCCAGGAGTACGGGCTGCCTCTTGCCACGATGAAATAACCGCTGAAATGAGCCGCCGACATAACAATGCCAACGTACTTTGTCTATCAGCTGACCTCTTCGGCGAACGCAACGTCGAACCATTGCTAAAAATCTGGCTGAATACCGATTTTGAAGGTGGTCGACATGAACGCCGCGTCCAGAAAATCAGCAAAATAGAGGAATCTCTTGATTCCTAATAACCGAACAGACTTCTGATACTTACAGAATTGCCAAAGCTTGCCGAATTTTCAAATTCGTGCTAATTCGCGCTAATTAGTGGTCGTAACGGTCGCGCCGAATAGAGTATCTGTTTTTTTTCAGCGAATGTGCATTCACAGGTAATTACACCTTGCTTACCGTTCAATAGCAATTAAATTCAAGGACATAGCTTATTAATAGCTGCGGGAAACCCGTTAAGCATCTTTGACAAATACACCTCACGCGAATCTCCAATCATAAAATTGAATCCGATGCACGAAACCAGTTTACCTCAGAGCGAAGTCGAACAATTGCTGCATAACGCGGGACTGCGCGACCAACTCGAACCGTTTTTTGACGAATCGATCGCCCTCGTAGACGTCACTGAAATGTCGACATCCCAAGAGAATCAATTCCTAGAATCAATGCTCAACTGGGAATACGCTCCCGTCCTTCCAATCAGCCAATGGTTCGAACCTGAACTCAGTTTGCCCCAACCTGAGACACTGTCCAATCGCGACCTATCGAAAATGTTGTGGGACACACTACAACGCCTCGCCGAACAATACATCTATCTACAATACACTGACCACTTGTCAGATCGAGAACTGTTCTGCGTCTTGGTTCGCGACATTCTAACAGCGACTGAAAAGAAACTCGACATCACCAACAACCCCATCGTCTGGCGGCTTGTCGACAATGAGTCTGATCCTGATACTTGGCTTACCTACTACGCCACCGACGAACAACGCTATCTCTGGCAACTGGAACACGGTCAAGTCCCGCCAGCATCTAAGCCTTTGAAATACCCACGACAACTGCCACGCCCCGCGTAACACGATGCAACATTCACAACCGCAGTAAAACAGATCGCCACTTGTGCACACTGGCAATTAATCGCGACAGTTGCCATACTAGATATAGCTCTGACGCATGAAATTACCTGCCCGTTTAATACGCTCCGCCGTAGCGGATGGAAAGCAGAGCGCGAACTAGGCCTTCATTTCCTCAAGAAAGATATCGTTATGCTTTATCGTGCTCTATACACTGCTCTGCTGTTACTCGTATTAGCCCCTAGCCTAACAGCGCAAAATCCGAGTGCCACTAAATCCAACGTACCACCATCACGCTCAACGTACTTCGGTCGTCGCATCGCCCAAACCATGCACTTCACTGGTGCTCCTTGGCTCATCCGTGATAATCGCGAAAACGAAGAACGTTGCTCAGTCATGCTTGGACAACTCAACCTCAAAACAGGAATGACTGTCTGTGACATGGGTTGTGGCAATGGATTCTACGCTTTGAAAATGGCGAAAATGGTCGGTCCGCAAGGCACTATCTTGGGCGTCGACGTACAACCAGAAATGTTACAATTCCTGCGCACTCGCATGGAAAAAGAAGGGGTCGACAACATCACTCCTATTTTGGGGTCCTTTCATAATCCCCATCTACCACGCAACACCGTCGACGTCATCCTCATGGTCGACGTCTATCACGAATTGTCACATCCCGAAATTATGTTACGGGCCATGCGTGATAGCCTTAAACCGAACGGTCAAATAATTCTTTTAGAATACCGTGAGGAAGATCCTAAGGTGCCTATTAGACCTTTACACAAAATGAACAAGGTTCAGATTCTTAAAGAATACGAAGCAAATGGTTTTCGTATCGCTAGCCAATTTGACAAGTTACCTTGGCAGCACATGATGTTCTTTGAAAAAGACCCCGACTGGAAACCGTCTGGCAAATAACCAGAGCGTTTCAGCTACAACTTCCAGACAAGTAAAAGTGAATAGGCAAGGTCATTTGGTCGCCTGCCATGTGGAGTGCTATCATATCGATCTACCATCGAGAGCTTCAAACTCCAACCATGCTCTTTATTAATAACGATTTGCCACGAAGCTTTGGATTCAAAACGATACTCACTAAAATCAGACCAATCTGGATAATAATCCGAGATCACTTGGATGCTCTGCCGCGGTGAAATTTTACGACTCACAATCACTCCAAAATCTGCCTCGGGGATTACTTGGTCATCAACTCCACCTAACTCCTGAGACATCCCCGCACCAATTCGCCAACTCAACTGCAGTTGTTCCTCATCGACAAACAGCTTTTGCAATCCCGCATTCGCTTTCATGCGAATGTCAAACTGCTTGAACTCATCATACTCCAGTCCGCCTTTAGCAAACCAACTTAAGGGGTTGTCTTTTCTAATCCAGAAGTGGGCAATATCAAACAACGTACGATGCGCCGTCAATGTACCACTTGCGCGTTTTTTTGCAAAATCCAAATCTAGATCAAACCGTCCTGACGTAGTTTTTCGTTCCAAGTCGAATCCTGCAAACACGCTAAAAGTCGTTGAGTTTCCGTGGGTTCCATTACTACCGAATTCAACGCTACCATCCCAAATATCTCGATCTAACCGCAGCGTCGGTACCCAAAAACCTAGATTCTCGGTAAACACATCAATCTCACCTTCTGGAAAAGGAGGCGCATTTTTTTCAAATGCGTAAGCTTGGAGGCTCTCGCCTAAATTCCGTGCACCCTCACGCCAATTCGGAGTTTGCAAGACACGTTGGCCGGCTGGATGCAACGCCACTGGTCTTTCTATGGATTCTGCTTGATTAACGGCAATAACCGCACACGTAGGAACAGATGCTTGTAACAGAGCACAAACTAATATACGGATGAGCATTTAAGGCAGGGTGATAATAAAGAAACAACAATATACAAATGTGAAGACACCTTGTACTAAAAAACGTGACATCGAGCGATACCAAAGGGGTTATGAGCATTTACGACAAAACGCTACACCAACTACCGCTATTGTGTCCGCAGGTTACAATAGAGATCCGTTAACCGTCGGGTAATCACGCCGGGCGAGCCCGCACCTATCTGATTGCCGTCTACTTCACGCACAGGAACAACTTCTGCCGCAGTTCCGGTCAGAAAACATTCATCGGCTGCGTACACGTCCTCTATCGTCATTGTTCCTTCTTCAACTTTGATTCCATCCTCGCGTGCCAATTCCATAACGGCGCCTCGGGTCACGCCCTGAAGCACGCCCGCTGAAACCGGCGGTGTTTGCAGCACTCCCGCATTTACGATAAAAACATTATCACCTGTACACTCAGCAACTTCGCCTTCGTGATTGAGCATCAAAGCTTCCACACAACCCGCTTTGAGGCCTTCGATTTTTGCAAGAATATTATTCAAGTAGTTCAACGATTTAATTTGTGGATCAAGCGCTGATGGATGGTTACGAATTGTTTTGGCAGTCACAATCGCCAAACCGTTTTCGTAGAATTCATCCGGATAGAGTGTGATCATATCCGTGATAATGATCACTTGCGCCTGAGCACATTTATTGGGGTCCAAACCTAGCGTACCTTCACCGCGAGTCACAATTAAACGAATGTATCCGTCACGAATGTCATTAGCAGCAAGCGTACTGTTTATCGCAATTTCCATTTCTTCTGCAGAGATGGGAATCGTCAATTCAATCTTAGCCGCCGACGCCCACAATCGATCCAAATGTTCCCGCATACGAAACACTTGACCCGCATAACATCGCAATCCTTCAAACACGCCGTCACCATAGAGTAGTCCATGATCATACACGCTGATCTTGGCATCCTGTTTATCGAACAGCGTTCCGTTAATATAAATTTTCAGTGACATATCTTAATGCTAAACACTCATGCAATAAATATTCAATTCCTCGACTACTTTTCCAAACATCTATTCTAATGGGCAACCGCGAATCTGAGTAGCGTGGGGGATTGGCATATGAGCCATGCTGACACACTCTATTGTACGTGGATGAACCGCAGCGAGTGTAAATCAACTCAATACGACCCCAAGAACTGTCAACTCACATCGATTGCACTCGACCTTCAACAAGGTGAATCGTACGGTCGGTCTGCTCTGCAATCGCATCGTCATGCGTGACCATTACCACCGTCAGATCTTGCTCGCGATTCAAATTTCGCAATATCTCCATGATCTCATACCCCGCTTGGCGATCCAAGTTGCCAGTGGGTTCGTCTGCCAATAACAATTCAGGTTCTGCGATAAGCGCTCTGGCAATCGCAACTCGCTGCATTTCACCGCCAGACAACTCGCGCGGGCGATGCTTCAATCGATGACTCAAACCTACCTTGTCCAGCAACTCCTTCGCTCGCCGGCGGTGGTTACGACGACGCAGCATATACTTGGTAAAACCATAGCGAATCATCAGCGGCATCAATACATTTTCCAACGCACTGAGCTCGGGTAATAAATGATAAAACTGAAACACAATTCCAATGTATCGGTTCCTCAGGATGTCACGTGATTTAGCAGGCAAATTATCGATGCGATTGCCTTCGAACAATATTTCACCGCCATCAGGTTGGTCAAGCGTCGCTAACAAGTGCAAAAGAGTGCTTTTTCCTGACCCACTGGTCCCAATAATTGCCTGAAATTCACCTTCCCGAACTTCAAAATCCACTCCGTTTAATACTGGTATTTCAACTTTACCCTTGCGATAACTCTTCATTAACCCCGTCGCACGCATCACTACTGGCGCCGCTGCTTGATGAAGTTGGGGGGATTGCTGGCCACCCATCCCATTTTTTGTCTCCGGTAATTTATAGGCACTACTCATAACGCAATGCCTCCACGGGATGCAGTTTGGCGGCTTTGCGAGCAGGCAACACACTGGCAATTACGGCAATACCTACTGCCCCTAGCACGACCCACAGACATGTCAGGGGATTAACCACGACCGGAATTTCGGAAAAATAATAAACCGTCGGGTCAAACACTTCTTGCCCAGTTATCTTTTCTATCCAGCCCGCCACAACATTAATCTGGTCAACAAACAGCAGGCCCAAAGCCAATCCAGCCAGCGAACCAACAATACCGAGGGATAATCCATAACCCAAAAAAATACTCATCACGCCACGACTCGGCGCGCCCAAACTTTTGAGAATTCCAACATCCCGTGTCTTTTCAACAACGATCATAAAAAAAGTGGCTAAGATACCAAAGCCAGCGACTGCAATGATCAAGAACAACAAAATATTCAAGATTGTTGTTTCCAACTGTACCGCAGACAACAGGGGCCCTTGCATGTCGCGCCAAGTTTGAATTTGATAACCGAACTGCTGCAGCGGAAAGCGGGCCTGTAAACGATCACGAATCATATCCAAGTCAGCCCCTGCTCGCAACTTAATTTGAACAGCAGAAACATTCGTCACCCCCGTTTCCGCGGTGATCATACCACGCAGGTATTGCAACTTACTCAGCGGCACAAAAGCAAATGACGAATCATATTCACTCATCTCACTTTCATAGAAATCAACAATCGTAAATGAATCGCTAACCGCCTTAGGTGGCTGACCGGTATTGGGGAAAGTGATTTTGACATCGTCTCCTGGCAGCGCAAAATAATAATCCATTAAATCGCCCTGCGCATCGCGACCGCGCAAACTGCAAATAGAAATCCCTAAAACAATTCCGGTGTGCTGCTCGCGAACCGCATCGAATGTCAACTGTGGAGCGTCGTCCGTCTGAAACGGTACCGCGGGCAGATTGTCTCGTTGCCCAACTCCACTAGAACCGCTGTCCAACAGTCCCTGTAATTCAGGTAATTCTTCGATGGAATCCGGCAATGTCGGCAACCCTACTGAAGTTTGCGAATCATCCGCTGACTCAAATGGCGGTGGTGTTAGTAAGGCGGCGTCATTAGAGGTGACATCACCGTTTTCAACCTGGTCTGCAATTTCCCTTTGTTCCCATTGAGCAGCAACTCGCCGCCGAGCCCATCCAGCAACGGGAAATTTATCCTTGCGGCCACGACCGTAATCGTTCTCACGCAATAAAAATTCCATCTGTTCCCGATTAAGCGGATGCAGCAAATGTTGCTCAAACTCAGAAACGTCTGAATAGGTAGCAGCATCGATGCCGATGAGGTTAATCGGTTGGGTAATCCACTGCCCGCGAATATTGTCGCGAAAATTAATCATTGCCGGCACTGAAACCGTTGCCGTCATCGCCTCAATGTCACCGCCAGCAACCTTGCGGATTTCCTCCATGTGCCACTCAGAATCTGGTAAGCCATTGAGGTTATGGCTACGAATAACGATATCTGAAAGGATTCCGTGCAGACGGTCATGCATTTCAACAGTAAAGCCAGCCATCACACTATTGACGACAATGAGAGTCGCCACGCCTAGCGTTACGCTCACAATCGAGGCCAGTGCAATATAACGGCTCTTCAGATACCGCCATGATAGCAATACTTTATACATGCCAATCCTTTGGCTGGGGGTTGGAAACCTCTCCTAAGGGGAAAGTCTCTACCCAATAACATGGTTGAGTTTTTGTGACATACGTGACACAGAAACGTGGTGATTATTCTATTGTTCTGGCTGTTCTGGACGCAATAAAGGAAACAGAATTATTTCACGAATCGACTGGGAATTGGTCAATAACATTACCAATCGGTCAATTCCTACGCCTAAGCCGCCCGTAGGGGGCATACCATGGCGCAATGCGCGAATAAAGTCTGAGTCCATTTTGGCCATCGAATCCTCGTCGGATAAACCTGCGAGCTGAGTTTGAAACAATTCTTGCTGCAAATCAGGATCGTTTAATTCGGTATAAGCATTTGCGATTTCCATGCCGCGAACAAACAACTCAAACCGCTCAGCAATTTCCGGATTATCCTTTTTGCGTTTAGTAAGCGGACAAATACTCGCTGGATAATCAATCACGTAGACTGGCCCCACCAAAGAATCCTCGACTTTCTCCTCGAAGATCTCATTCTTGATGACATCCACGTGGCGCCCCTCGACTTCAATACCAATTTCCATCGCGTATTTTTTCACAGCTTCTTCGTCACTCGGATCTACGCCCGTCTGTTCCGTAAACAATTCGAGATACGTTCGTCGCTGAAATGGCGGAGTGAAATCCACCATATGTTCACCGTAAGGCACGACGTAACCGTTACCGAGCGCATCGAGTGCGTTAACAATCAAGTTTTCCGTCAAATCCATCATGCTGCGATAGTCACCGAATGCCTGATAAAGCTCCAGCATTGTGAACTCAGGATTATGCTTCGGACTGATCCCTTCATTGCGATAGACTCGCCCCAATTCATACACACGTTCCATGCCACCCACGAGCAAACGTTTTAAATGTAACTCTAGGGCAATTCGCAAATACAATTCGAGCCCCAACGCGTTGTGGTGAGTCATAAAAGGGCGGGCAGCAGCGCCACCGGCAATGGAATGTAATGTGGGACCCTCAATTTCGGCAAACCCTGCCGCATTGAGAGTGCTACGAATCGAAGAGACGATTTTAGTACGATCTAAGAACCGTTGTCGCACGCCGTCGTTGTACGCCAAGTCAACATAACGTCGCCGCTGTCGTAATTCAGGGTCTGTCATCCCTACATGCTTAGCCGGAGGTGGTTCGAGTGACTTGGTTAAAAAGTGTAGTTTCTCTGCAAATATAGTTAACTCACCAGTATTTGTAACACCGAGTCGGCCATCGACACCAATGATATCGCCTAAGTCAAACAAACCAGCGAGGTCAAAATCCTCATCACCAACTTGTTTCTTCCCTATAAATAATTGGATACTGCCTGACCAATCCTGAACATCCACAAATCTCAATTTGCCTTTATCACGCTGGAACATAATTCTGCCAGCCGCACGGACAGTCGGACCAACCTCTGCGCCCGGTCCTTGGTCACTGCGCCATTGCCGCATATTGACACGATCATCGACGTCACATTCCAAATCCGGAAGATCTATCAGCGTACCGTCTTCCTGCTGAAACCGAACTTCACTAATGCGATCCCGAATATCTCCGATTAGTTGGCGGTCATCAAATCGACTACCCCATGGATCGATACCAAGTTTTTGGATCTGCCGCAATTTATCACGGCGGGCAGCAACGTGCATTTGTTGGTCTTGTTCCCTGCTGCCTTGCTCCGTGGCATCATCCGCCGGCACAGGTTGCTCGGGCTGATCACTTTGCGATTCGGTCATAGTAGATTTTCGCGTATCTCGTTGGTTATTCACTAAAACGTCGTATTTTAATGCAATCAGCTTTACCTGTAAGCCCCAATGTAACTAAACCAGCCCCACCAACACCTGTCGCTATATGAATTTCCAACTGAATCCTACTCCTTTTCCCCGTTCAAATCATCAACAACCTCAAACATCTTTCCCCAACTAGGGTAAAATAGGTATCGAACTAGACATCATTTTCGTAAAGCGTTACGCCCCTAAATCCACCATGTCAGACGACCTCACGCAACATCAAACCGATGGTGATCATGACCGATCGCGGCAGCTGAGTATGCAGCCAACCGATTCGCACGCAGATATTCCCGGCGTACAAATCACTCGACTGCTAGGAACCGGCGCTTATGGAGAAGTCTGGGTGGGAGTGGATATAAACACCAACCGGCAAGTGGCGGTGAAGTTCTTTCACCATCAAAGCGGCGTCGACTGGCAACTACTCAGCAAAGAAGTTGAAAAACTAGTGTCGCTCGCTACCCAGCGGTATGTCGTACAACTTCTAGACGTAGGCTGGGAAGCAACACCTCCCTACTATGTCATGGAATACCTCGAGGATGGTTCCTTAGACCAATTCATCAAAACAGCTGATTCAATTAGCGTCCAACAAGCAGTCGAACTTTTCCATGACATCACAACTGGATTAACCCACGCTCATAACAAAGGCATTTTGCACTGTGACCTAAAGCCGGCCAACATCTTGTTAGATGCGGATCGCCGTCCACGCATAGCAGATTTTGGTCAATCGCGTCTGTCCACTGACCAATCTCCAGCTTTGGGAACGTTGTTTTTTATGGCGCCTGAGCAAGCGGATCTAGATGCCAGCCCCGACCCGCGGTGGGATGTTTATGGACTCGGCGCGATTCTCTATACACTGCTTGAAGGTTCTGCCCCCAATCGCAGCGAAAATGATCTCAAGAAAATCGAGACCTCAGGCGGCCTCAAAAAGCGTCTAAAATCGTACCAAGCTACAATTAATAATGCTGGCAACCCAGCGGATTCAATGCTGCGATCTGATATTGATCCACCGCTACGGGAAATCATCCGTAAATGCCTTGCCGTTGATCCCCAGGAGCGTTTTTCGTCAGTCCGTGATATTCTCGACGCGCTGCGACACCGGCAAACGACTCGAGACCGCCGACCACTTACAATCCTGGGGATTTTTGGGCCCATTTTACTACTCGCAATCATGACGGTTTTTAGCAGTCTATGGTATCAGCAAGCCGTTGCTGATGCCGAGCTTGCTGTACGCGAACGTGTTTATGAAAGCAATAAATGGATTTCACGGCATGTTGCTCTCAGTGTTAAAGACGAACTCCGTAACTACTTTGACATTGTGGAACAAGAATCCTCCCAAGGAGAATTACTGGATCTTATTACAACTATCCTCGGTTCCACTGGATTGCAAAGTATCCACAACAATCGCCAACCATGGGCGACATTAACTCCATCGCAAAAAGCGTTTTTAAATGACCCACAACGGAAGCCGTTAGATAAATTTCTTAAAGCACGAATTCAGCATTACCAACAAGCTCACGTCAACGCTGAAATTGCGAGTTTATTTGTTGTCAGTCCAAACGGCGACATGCTGGGCATCGCATTTAGCCCCGATGAAATCCGTGGCCGACAATCTATTGGCCGTTACTACGGTTATCGTAACTATTTTCACGGAGGTCCCCGAGACCTTCCCCAAGATATTGAATCCAGAAGAATATCCCCAATCAGCAATACACATCTGTCCCGCGCCTTTCAAAGTACAACCACGAATAAATGGAAAATTGCAATTACGACTCCTATCTATATGCCTGCCAAGCAAGCAGATCCAACTGACCCACCGAATCGCGGGGAACTCATCGGAATTATGGCTGTGACGGTAAACCTCGGTGATTTTTCTTCTTTGAAAAACGACAATTTAATTGATAACCAGTTTGCTGTATTTATCGACGGTCGCGCAGGGTCTGAAATCGGAGAAGGCCAACGCCGCGGTACGATCCTGCAACATCCCGCTATGGACGAACTTGATTCCACTCCTGACAAACCATTTCAACTTTCGGCAAAACAACTCAGAGGTTTGCTGCAGGGACAAGAGTCGCTTTACACAGATCCCATGGGTGAAGCCACAAATATAGAAAAATATCGCGGCAAGTGGATTGCGGTACTCCAAAGGGTAGAAACGCCGGCGGCGGCGAATCGCGAGGAAAGCAATCTTAGGATTTTAGTTCAAGAAAATTACTCGCAAGCAACCCTACCCATTCGAGAATTAGGGCGAAAACTAATCCTCGAGGGTATTTTCGCTGCGGCGGTAATCCTAATCGTCGTCAGTGCCCTCTGGTTCTTTGTTATTCGCAAATTCTCGCAACCCATCGGCAAAACATAACACTCGGGTAATTGATTGCTTTATGTTCTCAGGATGTCGTGAATCACGTGCCCATGTACATCTGTCAGACGTCGCTCAATTCCGTTGTGATAAAACGTCAACCGCTTATGGTCTAACCCCAACGAATGTAGAATCGTCGCGTGAAAATCATAAACGGTCGATACATTCTCGACGGCCCGATGTCCAAATTCATCCGTTGCACCATAGGAGAACGGAGCTTTCACCCCCGCTCCCATCATCCAAGCAGTAAAACCCGACGGATTATGATCACGACCACTCGCCCCACTCTGAAACGTAGGCATCCTGCCAAATTCCGTTGTCCAAACCACTAACGTATCCTTCAACAATCCTCGCTGTTTTAAATCCGTTAGCAAAGCCGCCACTGGTTGGTCTAACACGGGACCGTGCAAACTGTATTGATCCTTCAACTTCTTATGCCCGTCCCAATTGCTTGTTCCCTCGCCACCAGTTTGATAAGAACCATTGAAAAGCTGAATAAAACGCACGCCCTTTTCCACTAGTCGCCGTGCTAGGATACAATTCTTAGCAAAACTTGCTCGCAAAGTATTGCTGGTATCATCCGCCTCGTACATTTTCAAAGTATCTGCGGTTTCGGTTGAGAGGTCGCTGATCTGCGGTACTGACAACTGCATGCGGGCGGCCAATTCGTAGCTTGCTATCCGCGCAGCCAATTGGGTATCCCCCGGGAAACGAGCTAAATGGCGATCATTCAACCGTTTCAGAAACTCGCGTGTAGCAACGTCTTCGCCCTGAGACAAAGAACTCGGTGGCAACAAGTTTCCAATGGGGTTAGTGGTATTGAACGCAGTACCTTGAAACGTCGCTGGCAAAAATCCAGGACCCCAATTATTGACGCTTGATTGTGGAGTCCCGCGTGGATCAGGAATCGCAACGAACGCCGGTAACTCTGCTGTCTCACTACCCAAGGCATAGGTTGCCCACGACCCGATACTGGGAAATCCGTCAAGCGTAAAACCGGTCGACATGAAATTCTCACCCGGACCATGTGTATTTGTTTTACTTGTTAGGGAATGGATAAATGCCATGTCATCAGCATGTTCACCAATTTGATCTACCAAGGTAGATATCATCTTGCCACTCTCACCACGTGGCTTAAAATCCCAAGGGCTACGCGTAATATTCCCTTGTTTACCTTGAAACGTCAGAAGATCGGAAGCTCCTGGTAGCGGTTCACCGTCACGCTTAATCAACTCGCTCTTATAGTCAAACGTATCTAAATGGCTACAAGCCCCTGCGCAGAATATCATAATCACATTCTTCGCCGCCGATGGAAAATGTGGATCACGCGCCGCATGAGGGTGCTGGGGATCAATTTTAGGTCGAATTGTTGTCGTGTTTTTTTCTTCGCGTGCTAGCAATGAATTGTCACTTAACAATTTTGTCAGCGCAATGCTACTCAAGCCAAACGCCATATTACCCATAGCCGACCGCCGGCTCAGTAAATGACGTCCTATCATTGGATTTTTCTGATGATGATTCATAAATAATATTCGCTGCTTAGTCTATCGATCTCTACTGAACAAACAAAAACTCGTTGGAATTAAACAACACCCGACATAATGCCGCTAATCCATACTGTTCGACAAAGCCCTTACAATCTTTAACTTCAGCTGCAGTTGGTTTACGAGCATAAAAATAAATATAGGCCGCCCGCACTTGCCCTACCGTGGACTCAGGGGCTTCCACGAGCAGGCGTTTAGACATGATCTGCGCCTGCTGGATTACAAATTTACTATTCAAGAGGTTCAATGCCTGCAGTGGCGTGGTCGACCGACTGCGTTTAGCAACAACCTGACTAGCATCGGGGCAATCAAATACACCAAAAACTCCATCTTGTTCTTGTCGCACCTTCGTTTGATAAATCATCCGCCGCCAATGCTCCGGACCGTACTGTTCAATTGGGAAATAATGTCGTACGTTTTCCATTTCAACTTCGAACCCAGAAAACCCCGGACCACCGCGCCGTAGACTCAGCGCGCCAGAAACCGCCAGAATCGAGTCACGTATCGCTTCCGCCTCTAACCGCCGCGGAGGAAACCGCCACAAATATCGTGAATCGCCATCCTTCTTCAGCGGCATTGCACGTGGGGTACTGGCCTGACGAAACGTCGACGATTCTAGTATTAAGCGGTGAATATGCTTGAGGCTCCACTCGTTTTCACGAAGCTCACAAGCCAAATAATCCAGCAGATCGGGATGAGTGGGCAATGTCCCCGCTGCTCCAAAATCACTTGGCGTATCAACGATTCCAATACCAAAGCAATGCTGCCAAATTCGATTCACAATCACTCGAGCAGTTAACGGGTTCTCTGGTGCAACGATCCATTTCCCCAAGTGCTCGCGTCGTTGTTTTTCGGGAGCGTCGCTGGCCAAACCTAAACTACCTAGAATTTCAATTGCGTCTGGCTTCATTTGTTCTCGTGGTGCTAGTGGGTCACCTCGATAGAGCCGGAAAATAGCTGGCGGCATAGTAAACGTGCCGGCATACACCACCTGAGACTTGCTGAGATACGTCATCTGCTGCCGTAACGAATGTAATTGCACGACAGATTCCTCGAGCAAAGATCGTTTCGAGGCAGTAACTTTGCTGAAATCATAATTCACGACCGTAGCCGCAGCGTTTACGTCATAAGGCAATCGATCCTGGTGGGTCGCAACGGTAGTCCATTGACCTGGTTGCAAAGCAATTTCAATTTTGTATTCAATTGCCAAGCGATCTCGGAACGTACCTTCCCGGTCGCGTGCCCATTGGATCCGGTCAATATCAACGGGCTCGGAAAACTCAAGTTGGATCCAGCCAGCACTGTTTTCAGCTGAAATCCAACTGTGCGGATTGCCCACAAGTCCGTCATTGATATGGGCAATCTTGTGCTTTGGGTTATTGGGATACTCCGTGGACGCGGTAGCCTTGACTCCGAGGTTTGACAGCGACACGTTTTTTGATTTAGAGAATACCGATAATTCGTCAATACACGGTTCCCCACCAGTGGAACGTAAAACCGTAAATCGCACAAAAAGTGTTCGTGTCGCAGCAAACCGTTCCTCATTGAATTTCGCGTTCACAGCATCTCGCAGCACTGGCGTAACAACGTAGCGGGATAGTGTTTCATCGATAGATTCAATTTGTTCCGCTATCTCATGCCGTCGACTCTGCAAATCAACCGTCGCTGGCAATTCGCGCTCCGCATGATTAACTCCTGCAAAAACTGCCTGCAACGAATAATAGTCCTTTTGGGAGATCGGATCGAATTTGTGAGAATGGCAACGAGCGCACCCGAGGGTGAGTCCCAAAAAAGTCGTTCCCGTCGTGTTAATCATGTCCGCAAGTTCGTCCTGACGTTGCAATTTACGGAAAACTGGGTCTTGGCTTTTCACCATGTCGTTTGGGCCGGCCACAAGGAATCCCGTAGCTCGGGGCGCGTCCAAGGCATCGCCCGCGAGTTGCTCGAGCACAAACTGATCGTAAGGTTTGTCAGAATTAAGCGATTCAATCACATAGTCGCGGTAAGGCCAGGCGTTGACCCGTTCTCGATTCATTTCAAATCCAGCTGTTTCGCCAAAACGCACTAGATCCAACCAATGTCGCGCCCAACGTTCACCGTAATGCTCACTCGAAAGAATTTCATCGACCAAGCTCGAGTAGTCCTTGGAGTGCTTGAACCGAACTATCTGTGCTTTCGTTGGCGGTAAACCATGTTCAACGAGCCGCAGTCGTCGCAATAATTCAACAGGCGACGCAGCAGGAGAGGGCTTTAAGCCCTGTTGCTTAAGTGCGTGCAAAATAAATCTATCAATATCATTACGGATCCAACTGCTATTATTCGCTGGAACTGCGGGCCGTTGGATTGAC
>JABHUV010000176.1 GCA_018658605.1 Planctomycetaceae bacterium
GGATTTGGCTTTGAATAAGTCCTGTCCAGATGGTGACAATTCCAGTTGCACCGTACCTGTACCCCGTGCCCAATGTTTGCGATCAACCACCTTGGCATCAATGAGATTGAGTGACCATGTATAGTCATTGGTTGCCAAATAGGCGCCGGCACATACTCCCAAAAATCCACCACCCTGGCTGACAAACTGTCGCACCTGCTGGCGACCATCTTCTCCCAAATCATTACCTTGCTTGCTGCCACTACCACCTGGGTGGATCAGTACATCAAATGCATCTAGCTTTCCAGCAAGAATATCTGCCGTGGTGACCCTTGAAACTTCAAATTGTATCTTGCTGGAATTATCTAGAACCGTCAGCAGATTTGTACAGCTCTTACCAACTCCATCCCCCTCAAACACAGCCACCTTAATTGGCGCAGATGAGACCACGGATGATAAAAATAACAGAATGAAAGTGCAAAGTAATCTCATGAGATTGTTCCGACTCCATTTTTCAGGAAAGCTAATTATTACCAGCAGGCCCTTTAATATTTTGATTTTCGGTTCTATTACTTATTGAGATGCTTGACTCGGATATCTTTAAATTCCGCCCACATCGGACTTCCACCGTGCAGTTGAAATGCCAAGATACCTTCCAATAATGCCTTATCCACCTTATCTGTGAAATCCAACACCAAGCGCCCATTCATGTAATGCTGAATGTGGTTGCCCTTACAAATGATGGCAACGTCGTTCCATTCATCTAGCTTAAATAGTTTTTTATAAGCCGCAGCATCGATCAGCGTGTCGGTTACCTTTTTGCCTGATGCATCCCAAACCGCTTTTTCACCGATCATACAAGTACGACCACGACCACCCGTTAAACCACCTTCATCGTAAATGAAGCCGGAAACCGACGGTAATATATTCTGGTTTCTAATCTCATGCTGGTATCCACGGACAACCCACTTATTGCGGGTATTCTCGGTGATGTGGCGACTGCGGTATTGGATACCTGAATTATTGGTCGCGTTGCAACGGAAGGAAAGTCGCAAATCAAAGTCCTTCAACTCGCCGGCCTTCCAGATGATAAACGTATTTCCATTTGCCTTGACTTCAGGAGTCGTTTCACCGCGGATCGCGCCGTCTTTAACTGACCACAAACGAGTATCGCCATCCCAGCCAGTCAAATCCTTGCCATTGAAAATGGATTTCATGCCTTTTGGTTCATCCGGAAGATCTTGAGCCGATACAAAATCAGAAGACAATGCCAATAGCAGAGAAGCCATAATTAAAAAACGAAATTTACGAAACATACTAGAGATACTCCTTGGAGTCATTGTCAACGCGAGGGTTAATAGCATTACAGCAGAACCGTTATGCTCAAGCCTTCATGGTATTCTCATGACACGGTACTCACAAGTTCCTCGCCACGAAATTTTATTAGCAATCACTTTACAACGTCTTGAGATAAGCAATGAGATCCGCTAGTTCGCTGTCACTTAAACTGCCAGTACCATTGACGCGCTGTGGGGCGTGGTCCTCAGTCAACACGGCGGCGAGGGATTTTTCGCGGCCGTCATGTAATAACCGTACTTTTCGATGCACACCGAGCAACGAAGGCGTGTTAAAGCCATCGTATCGATCATCCTCTTCAGTAGTACCCACATCATGGATCTTACCGTCGGTAAAATGGGGTCCTGAATGACACTGCACACAACCTGTGCGGTCGCTTTGAAACAAAGCCTTTCCACGCTGTGCTTCCTCGCTGAGTGAACCGTCGCGTCGCTGAAACGAATTAGGCGCCGCTTTTAAACTCGCAAAAAAAGCAAGTATTGCATCGGCATCTTCTGATGCTACTGCCGTACCCTGCATCGTCATTGTAAAAGATTTGTGCATCGCGTCGTGCAAATTAGTTTGCCATCCATGCCATGTCCATGGCCCAGTCTGCGGAAGGTTATATAAAGGTATGACTGTTTTCATCGTATAATTTGATCCATCATTCATCGTGTCCATCGCACGTGAATTAGTGCCGCCATTATAGTGACAGCTGTGGCAACTGTACCATTGATCCAAACTTCGCTGTCCGTCATAGAAAATTTCCATGCCGCGGCGAGCTAACGTTTTTTCAGGCACTTTACCTAACGAAATTTCCCGCAATATCTTCCGCGACTCGATATCAACCACTTGAATACTATCCTTCAAGTAATTCGCAATGAATACTGTACGATTATCATTTGCAAGCTCCATGCCCATCGGTCGTCCACCCACGTCAATGCGATAAAACAAATCGTCATCAGCAAGTAGGCTACGGTCGATTAGATCTCCCGGACCACCAACACCAATAAATGGCAACCCTCCACGACGGTAAACCAATAATTCATGAGTGCCAGATGCCGCAACAACCAGACGTCGTTGATCGGGGCTAATCACCAATCCATGCGGATCAGAAACGGCCTTACCCGGTACGTCCAATGAAATCGCTTCTCGATAGCTATATTCATCGAGGGCCACTCGAGCTACACGGCTTGCCAACACCCAACCCAAACGGATATTACGAATCGTGATCGGATTCGTTCGATACACCATCCACGGGAAATAAACGTACTTGCCATCAGACGAGCATTGCATGTGACCGATGTTAATTGCGCCGGTAAGTGAAACCTTAAATTGCACTTCACCAAGCTTGGTATCAATCACACATACTTGACTGCTGCCACTGCAACCCACCGCTAACTTCGCTCCGTTCGGCGAGATCGCTAAATATCGCGGCCAGCGGCTTACGCCGATTCGTTTAACAACTTTGCGGCTCTGCAAGTCAACTTGTACTACCTCACCGGCAACCGACAACGCCACGTAGGCTTGCTGACCATTGGGCGTAATCGTTGTACCAACAGGTTCAAACCCGACATAAATGGTTCCCCGCTGCACCAAACGACCCGCATCAACACCCACAATCATCAACTCGCCACTGTAGTGGCAACAAACCAATACATGCTGTCCATCCAAGCAAATCGTGACGGTTGCTGGATTCTCACCACAAGCCAGTTCATCAATCACTCGCCCAGATTCAACATCAATTAATGAAATTGAATTGGATGTTTCATTAGCCGTAACAAGCCACGTACCATCAGCCGATAATGCTAAATCCACCGGCGAACGATGACCGAGTTGTTGCGACGATTGTCGATTGGATATTTGTGCCGCAAGCCTGTTCACGGCAGGTTGGGGAACAAGCAAAAATGCTAATACGACGATAGTAAGAGACATCAACAACCATGGCGATGCCGTTTTACAGAGTCTTTGAATTCGCACAGGTAATAACGCCACTAAACAAACAAATATAAAACTAGTTATTGCCATGATACCAAATTATCGCCCGCATCTGCTGTTACAATGGGGGGGAAGCAGTAAAGACTATTGCTTGCCTTTGGCTGTAGCTACTTATATACTTACCGCTAACGGGTAACGGATGGTAGATACAATATTTCTGAGTCTACTACATCCAACAATGCACACTATTTTGTTTTCCAAGGAGAAAAAGATGAAACGTTTTGTTGCTTGTGCAGTTGCGGCTGTCATGATGCTTGGTACCACGGTTGTTTCAGCTGAAGAAGTCAAAAGTGGACTTCAAAGCGGCGCCCCCGTCGGTCCATTCAATGTAGAAAAACTTGCTGGTGCAGATACCGATGGTGTCTCCATTGGAGCTAACTTGTGCTATCGCTGTAAAAATGGCGGACGCCCACAAGTCATGGTATTTACTCGTTCCACAGATACTAAAGTTGTAAATTTGATCGATCAGCTTGATACTGCGATTTCAAAGAACAGCAAAAAGCAACTGCGAGCGTTTGTAAACTACCTTGGCGACGATAAACGTTCGGCTACAAAAGGTGCGAAAGAATTAGCCGGAAAATCAAAAGCTAAGAATGTACCGTTTGTTTTGCCAAACGAACATGAAAACGGTCCTGACAATTACGGTTTAAATGCCGATGTTGAAGTCACGATCATTCTGGCAAAGGGCCTCAAAGTCCAAGCCAGCCACGCATTCAAAGTTGGCAAAGATGTCAACGTAGATGCTGTCGTTAAAGATCTTTCAAAGATTTTAAACTAAGCAGACTACGCTATTGCGTTCAATATAAACGTGTCAGATAAACAATTATCTGGCACGTTTTTTATGCGCGATGGTTAATCCGAACCAAAGAATAACATTATCGCTGTGGGGCAATGGTATAAATAGAGGTAATAAACTGTCGCTACTTTTCACACACATCAACTTGAATCTTCAAGCTGTGAAAACGCAGGTTGCCCATGAACACGTCATCTTCTCGATCTAATCGCACACCGACGAATCCGCATTTGTCGCTGAATCGACGCCAGTTGCTGCAGATTGGCGGAGTCAGCATACTCGGTTTGAATTCATTCGAACTGGACCAACTGCGAGCCAATTCCGAAAACGAAGAAAATCAATCTGGCTATCAGGGAAAACACCACGCTTGTGTTTTTATTTTTTTATTCGGCGGACCAAGTCACATCGATCTGTGGGACATGAAACCAAACGCGCCGGCCGAAGTCCGTGGAGATTTTAAACCAATCTCTACCAACGTTCCAGATATCCAAATATGTGAACACCTTCCGCGACTAGCGGCGCAGATGGACAAAATAACTTTACTCCGATCGATGCGGCATCGGATGCCAGTACATGGCCCCGCATGCAGTGAAATGTATACTGGTCGAGAATATTTTGGCCCACCCACAACCGATCAAGCCACTCCCGAAGATTGGCCCAGTATCGCCTCACTCGTGTCACGATATAAAACTGCTGCCAATCAATTACCGCCTTCCATCATCCTACCTTTGTATTCCCAATTCATTGGTCAAAGTAAACGTATCGCCGGTCAGTCGGGTGGACGTATGGGAGATGAATTTGATCCCGTTGTCATTCAATGCGACCCCAGCGAAACCGACTTCAAGGTACCAGGATTTCAAACGCTTCCTTTTGTTGATGCTCAGCGACTAGGACAACGTCGAAATCTGCTTCAGCAACTACAACAACAGCATCAAACAATCAAAGGTGGATTTGGATTACCTGCGAAAACCTATTCCGAACATGTTGATATGGCCTATTCGATGCTTCATCAACCAAGTTTTCGCCGAGCGTTAGATCTGCAGAAAGTGCCAGCCAAGCGTCGGGAGCGATATGGAAAAACCACTTTTGGACAAAGCCTATTACTCGCGCGACAACTTATCGAATCTGGCATCTCTTTGGTCACCGTTAATTTCGACCACGAAAGCAAACACGATAAACGTTCTCCCCTGTGGGATACACATCACGATAACTTTGCCAAACTCAAAGACCCCCTATGCCCACTATTTGACCAAGCGTTCTCCGCATTCATTGAAGACTTAAGTGACAGTGGACTACTAGATTCAACACTGGTTGTCGCTACCGGCGAATTTGGGCGAACGCCCAAAATCGGACAATTTTCTCAAAATGCAATGACCCTGAAAACGGGTCGTGACCATTGGCCCCATGCATTTACAACTCTTATGGCAGGAGGTGGAGTAAACGGTGGACAAGTCTATGGTCGGACGACGGATGACGGAGGCTATGTTGCTGACAACCCAGTTTCACCTGCCGACCTAGCTGCCACGATGTTTCATCATTTGGGAGTCGATGCAACTGAACAATATGATGACAACTTCCAAAACATCCAACGTGACATCTGCTTGGGCAAACCAATTATCGGACTATAAAACATAGCCTCTAATCTTCATCCGCGTCACCAAAAACTAATTGCAGTTGCTTTAATCCTCGGCCGTGAGCTCCGGACAATTTCACCGGATATGGTGTTTTCCAACCCTTTACGTCATGCCAAATGAAACGGTTTAGATTGTCTTCATCTTCCTCGGTTTTCATCCCCGTTCGTTTGATCGGCACCGTAGCCAACACTTCTCGCCAATGCTTTTCTAGACTTGTCCATTGCTTTTGTGGCGGCGGTGTCTGATTGATTGCCACTTCCGAACTCAGAGGCTCGTAAGGCGTAAAATCCGGTTCCGCTTGAAAACACTCTCGCATTAAGGGTGCCGAGGCATCTTGTTGATTCAAGGGCGGAAGTCCCAGAATATGCAACATCGTGCGTAACACCGATGTTTGGTTATAGAAATGATGGTTCACTCCAGGTTTGTTATAAGGACTAACAACAAGACAAATCGAACGATGACCATCAACATGATCCCAACCTGCTTGGGGATCATCTTCATTGACAAAAATAACCGTATCCTTCCATAATTTTGAATGGCTGACGACTTCAATCAATTGACCTAATGCCAAGTCGTTGTCTGCCAAATGGGCCGCACTCGTAACGCCACCTGCTCCTGTATGATCTTGTGGTAAATAGACAATGCTAAAATTCGGGAACGTACCCTGTTTCTCATATTCGCGGAACTCCTTGATAAATCGCGACATCCGCAACACATCCGGAATCTCCATATTCCACCCCGGATATGTAGGTGAAGAATATTTACGCAGTCGTTCCACACCGATATTCTGGCCAAACACCATCTCTTCACCGGCGCGGAATTTGCGATAGATTTCATGATATTTGATCCCATTTGGGGTGGATGAATAATTCATCTCACCATAATTACGAAACGAGAGCCCA
>JABHUV010000097.1 GCA_018658605.1 Planctomycetaceae bacterium
CAACATGCGCAGATGCGACTCGAAGGTGTGAAGCCGCCGAAACATCTAGGTCTACCGGAAGGGGTATCTGAGGATTTAGCATTGCGCAGCGAAAATTTGCGTTTGCAATTGAATCAGCAGTTCAAAGCTGGCCGTAGCCGCTCGTTGATCGACTCCTACGATACATCGTTTGACCAAGCGCGTCAGTTGATCAAGCGAACCCATCTTTTTGGTGACCAAGAAGAGAAAGAATTAGACCGCTACGGTCGGCACTGGTTTGGTCGGCGTTGTTTATTGGCAAGGACATTGCTCGAAGAGGGTGTGACTTGCGTGAAAGTGACCCATCATGGTTATGACACGCATGCTGAGAATTTTAATTTCCACGTAGAGCAACTCGACGAATTTGACAAAACCTTTGCAACATTGCTAGGTGATATTGAAGAACGTGGAATGTTGGATAACGTTCTGGTTATTGTCTACTCTGAATTCGGCCGCACACCAAAAATCAACCATAAGTTTGGCCGTGACCATTGGGGCACTTCGCTGTCGGTGGCAATGGGTGGTTGTGGAATCCAACCAGGCGGCGTGGTTGGTTCTACGAATGCGGAGGGCACAGCAGTGAAAGAAAGAGAAGTGGATGCTGGTCATCTATTTCACACATATTTACAAGCGGTGGGTATTGATTCGCAACAAAATCATGATATCGACGGTCGCATAGTTCCCATCGGCGATCCGGTAACTGAACCTATTAAGGAGTTGCTGTCATGAGTTGTAATGACGATATAAAACCTATTGATCCTGAGGTAGCGGATGATACGGGATTCACGCGGGTTGATCCCTCAAAAGCAAAAGAGATTAAGAAGTTCACACATGGCCGTCCGCTAACGACGTGCCGCGTTGACCCATCGGGGAAATATGCATTTGTGGGAGCCGAAGATTATGGCATTTACCGTTTTGATTTGGAGACTGGTGATAAGGTGGCCTATTTGGGACATGACAGTTGGGTCCGCCGCTTGGATTTCTCCGCAGATGGTAGGACGCTGTTGAGTTCGGGTTGGGATGGTCGGATTGGATTTTGGGATGTAGAGCCAACGGAAATTATTGAAGTAGAAATAGCAGCAGCTGTTGAGAAAACAGACAAAGAAGAAGCCAAACCGGCCGCGATGCAATTGCAAGTTTCCCCGACGAAGATGATCGAAGCGCACCAAGGCTTTTCTCGGTGGGTGCACGCTGCACCAGATGGTAAGACGATCGTGACTTGTGGCAATGATAAGTTGGTCAAAGTGTGGTCAGCAAAAAAAATGAAATTGCGTCGGCGTTGTGTTGGCCACGAGCGGCACCCATGGGCTGTGATGATTCATCCTAATGGTCAGGAATTGGTGTCAGAGGACATCATGGGAGAGATGATCGTCTGGGGACTGAAAGATGGTAAGCAACGCAGTAAGATTGATGCGTCTGTGATGACCGGTTTTGATTTGAAGTTTCAGGCCGACATGGGCGGTGCGCGAGCGATGGCATTTAATCAGGATGGCTCGCTATTGGGCTGTGCAGGTACGACGAATGTCGTGAATGCGTTTGCTGGGCAACAGGACCCAATTATTTGCATTATTGAATGGGGATCTAAAGAAATAACACATCATTTACGGACCGAGGATAACAAACCGGGTATTGAATGGGGAGTGTATTTCCATGCAGATGGTTTCGTTGCTGGGTGCTTTGCGGGGCAAAGTAATAATGGCACCGTGGAGTTTTGGCGATTGGAGCAATCCGCGGTTGCAAAACCTAAATCAGAAGTTGATATGGATTCGGACATGGATTTGAACCCCGAGAAAACCGAATCGAACGCACCTGTTGAAACTGAAAAGTCTAAACCGATTGAGCAAAAGCCATTTCATGTTGTGAAAGTGGACAAAGCCGTTCGTGGGTTAGACTTTACTCCGGATGGTCGCCGTTTCACGATCGCCTGCGCAGATGGATCCTTACGCGTCTACGAACTATGACAGCGGATGCTAACTAAGTACTTCAGCGGTTTTGTTGCATTCGTGAATGTCCGTGGGGTCAATCGTCTTAGTTCGCTGCATCACATCTTCTCGCTGAAGTGTTGCCTGTGTCGAGGGTGACGCTCCCGTGATTAGACCGAAATTCGTAAACGCAATTTCCACCGCAGTGGTGTCGATATCGACTGTCGCCGAATCTAGTTTGTTCGTGTTACCACTCAACTCGTTGGCGGTGATATGTTCCGCAGTAAAATAGTCCTCGACGCTATTTACCCACGTTTCACCCTCCCCAATAGATGCTTGCTCTCCTTCTGCAAACAATCGATTCAATTCATTGATGACTACTAAAACGTCGATCGAGGAAAGCTGGTTGTCACGGCTGTTATCCCAGAACGGTGCTTGCATCCCGCCTTCACGATGTTCAGCCAATGTCGCACTACCAGCACTATTGAGTTCATTAATCAGCATCAAAGCATCGGCGGGAACCAATTGCCCATCGTCGTTGGTGTCGCCTGGCAACGCACCATTGAACCATTCGTACTGAGTTTGCATTTGAATGTCAACTTGGCCGATATTGCTGTCGACGTTACCATCGTTAACAATGTAGCTAAAGGAGTCAGCGCGATTGAAATTTTCATTTGGAATGTACTGAAAGGATCCGTCAAGTTGTAAATCGAGCTGTCCAAATTGAGGCGCTGTGACAATATCAAAATTGAACTGGTTTACGTCTGGGTCCGTAACAAGATGATACAAGTCGTTGGCGAGATCGGGAGATAATGTCTCGTTTTCTGCTAACGCGTATTGGGTACTATCGGCAATTGGTGTGTCGTTGATCTCATCAATGGTAAAGGAGAATTCTTCGATGAAGTATTGATTGTCGATCAGTGTTGCTAGATTGTCGTCATATCCACCATCCATCAACTCAATCACGATGGCGCTGGTTCCGAATTGATTATCTGCGAAAGTGAAATCGATCGTGGCCGCCGGTGCGTTGGGCGCATGGGTCGCGAGTGTCGTGACAACGTCGGTGTTGGATCCAAAGACACGTAGTTGAAATTCCTGAGATTCTCCGACACCAGAGCTCAGTCCATTTAATTGAAGGTGATATGAGTCACTGTCCTCCGGCACTAAAATATTGGTTAGTGGATCAACCGTTGGAGGTAAGTCAGTGTGGGCTAAACTGATGGTGTAATCTCCCATAGTGCCCGCTGTAGTACCAGTCCCGGTAACGGCATCATAGACACTGCCCTGTTCGCTAAACCCACTAACTCCAATGTAGTAGGTTTCATTTGCCGTGAATGAGTAACTCAGATAGCTGCCGAGACCGCCGGTTGGATCGTCATCATTAAAAGCTAGTTCAGTACCATTGGAGTCGAATAAACGCATGACCGTGTCGGCACTCCACTCGTCAGGAAGTGTAGTCCATGTCATGTAATCACCACTTTGCGTGGGAGTGAAACGATAGAGGTCAACGTCGTGCGCATCTAACGCGAATGCATCGTCGTAACCAATTTCCGCAGTGAGATAACTGCCAAGCTCTACGTCTAAAATCCCACCGTGCCCAAGGCGGTTATCGCTGAGCGTGTTGTAAGCCTCGTCGGAATAAACATCCCATTTGATCTGATAGTAGCCCATGTCTCCCGGTAGCGCATCGCCGATCATAAACGGGTCAAACGCCTGATTACCCATCCCACTGATAGCCACGTAATAGGTTGTATCGGCGTTGGATAAAAATTGTATCTTTGCATCCCATTGGCCGTTGGTTACGAAATCCCAATCCCGCTGGGCTATGTAATTCCCGTCGTGGTCAAAAACCGTAATCACACTATCGAGTACATCGTCATTGTCAGTTATCGAATAGGAGTCAATGTCGATTTCGAAAACACCACTTGTGGGCGAAGTGAGGCCGTAGAAATCAATGTCTTTGTCACTGACCACTGCCCAGTCGGCAGTAGCGCTGTCCCAGTCATAATAAATAAATTCCTCATACCAAGTGCCTGCGTCTGGTAAATTCATCGCTTGATCGATGGTGCCTGATAAATCTTTGGACTCGAATTGAAACGAAACTTCGTATGTGCCACCGACGGTGTTGCGTCTACCGTCGACACTCATTGGGTTGTAAATGCCGTTGCCATAGCCGGAAACGCCAAAATAGAGAACTTGGCCTTGAGTTAAATCGTCACCGAGTACAAAGCTGTCTCGAGCGTGCCCGTCGAAGTACTGGCGATCAACGGGATCGTTAAACACTAATCCCGGATAGGCGCTATCTGTGTATTCGACTTGATAACCAAAAACATCTGTTTGTAGATTATCATCGCTATAAGTGATTTCGACGCCGTTGCCGTCAAAGACCCGTAAATATGAATCCACATAACCATCCACGTCGGGAGTGTCGATATCAACTAAGATTGCGCCGTCATCGGGAACCACTATTCGAAAGAGATCGACATCTTGGGTACCGACATATGTTCCGTAATCCGATCCGATGAGACCGTCGAATTGAGTTTGACCTTGGTTAAAAGAGACTTGCACTGCGGTGTCTAGAAATCCGTTAAGGTCATCATTAGCCCAGCTAAAAGCTAGTTGATAGTAGCCGCGATCTGCCGCTTGCCCAGAACCGGAAACGTTGGGATCGTAGATGTTATTGCCTGAGCCACTGACACCGACATAGTATTGTCCGGCGGGAAGCGCTGCTTCTAGGTGAGAAAAACTATTGCCGGCGGTGTTGTCATCGATGGCGAGTTGATTTCCGAGATGGTCGAATAATCTCAATACCGTATCGGCTGGATCGCGATTTGCGTTCCACGGTGATGTTTCTAGGATAACAATGCCTGCGGAGGTAACTTCGAAGGAAAACATGTCGACGTCCGAATCACCAATTTCAAATCGTCGTGCATCGGTACCGAGTATCCCTTTGAGGATAATTGCTTCCTCCGGATTATTGTCGTACACGCTCCAGTGCAGGGGCAATTCAGGTCCTTGGTATGCCCCGGCAAATGTGCTATTAGGGTCACCGCTGTTAGGTTGGTACCGATTGGTCGGTTCGCCATTTCCTTCGACTAGGGCACGTACTTGTTCAACGGCATTGAGTATATTGAGTCGTGGATAATCATTATCGGTGTAGTTGAACGGGATTCCATCAATCGTAGTAATGGAATTCTCATCATCTCCGTCATGTATCGTATCAGCGCTGCTGCGTAATATTGTTTGCACTTCACTTGTGCTTAAATACCGCCCTCCAAAAGTCATTGCAGCGTCCTGCATCAACGCGATTGCTCCGGAAACCATCGGTGCAGCCATACTCGTGCCGCCCATTTCTTGTAAGTTATCACCCGGAACGGTGCTGTTAATGAAAGCGCCTGGCGCGAAAATGACATTTTCGTGCTGAGGGGGACGTTGGCTGTAATGGATAATACGGTCGGCACCAGTGGTTACGTCACATACATAATTTCCTAGACAGAGTCCGCCTCCTTCATAGGATTCCCAGACGGCGCCCACGACAATCGTACTGTAGATTCCGGGAGCGTTGGCGTTTTCGGACATAAAGTTGATGCCATTGCGATCAAAGCCGTATTCGTTACCGGCGGCGCTGACGACACTGATACCCAAGTGTTCTAGATTTAGAATTTCCTGATAGACATCTTGGGTTACTGCAGCGCCACTAGCAGCAGTATTGAACATTCCACCACCGAGCGACATGTTCACGACTTTTATGTTGTAAGCATGGTGATTTTCGCGAACCCATTGCAACGACTCCAAAATATCGATCCACGATGAATAGCCATCGGATTCCGAGAAGACCTGTAAGGAAATGATATCCGCATCGGTTGCAACGCCGATATTTGGATCGGTAGAGGCAGCAATACCAGCGACGTGTGTACCGTGATTAGATGAATAATAGTTTCCCGCTTGACCATAGACTAAATCCAAACTCGTCACGTAGTTATCGCGTAGTAACTCATGGTTACCATCCACTCCTGTGTCTATCAGGGCAATTCCGATTGCCTGACCATCAATTTCCTGAAAATCGGGTTGTCGCCTCATATCGTAAAGATCGATCAAATCAAATGCGAAGGAATGTGGGGCAATGCTCGCTAATACAATTCGCTGCTCCAGTGTTTCTATCCAGAGTTGATTGATTGATATTTGATGTTTAGATTGTGATTTCATACGGATTTCGTTTGGATAAGTGTCATCAAAATAGCGACACACATACATTTTTAGCGACACTATTTAAGCGGGTTTGGTTATTGTTTTAACCAGTTTACCGCCTACTATGCGGACTGTACTCGAAAGCATTTGCTCGTTATATAGAATATAAGCAATCGGTATGCCAACATCGTGTCACGAATTGACATGAATGGGCGCTGTCCTTCGAGACCGGTAAATATTACCAACGAATTAGCGAGAGTTGGCGCGAATAAATGCGAGTAGATCGGCAACCTGTTGGGCAGTCATGTCTCGCACTTGTAGGTCAGGCATCATTGATTTGTCCTGCCGTTCGAAGAAGTCAACGTCCTGTGCGGGAATAACCACTTCCGTTCCCTGTGCGTTTATAAGCACTAGTCGTTGTGGGGTTTTTTCCTTGAGTACACCGCCAAGAACGCGACCGTCCACAGTTTCGATAATGTAATGTGCGTATTTAGCGTCGATTTTCGCAGAGGGATCCAAAATACTTGCCAAGATTTCCTCACGGTTCAATCGCTTACGGATATCCGCGAAAGATGGTCCAACTGTCTTCCCGACGCGGTCTTCGCCATCAATTTTATGGCAGTTTTTACATTGGATTCCGTCAGTACTTAAGAATAGTTTACTACCACGACTCGCATCGCCATCCAATGCCAAGATTGCGGACGGCACGACAGAGTCCCCCAAGCGTTTGGGGATCTGCTGCGGTGCTAGAAATCGCTCATACAGATTAAATTCAAACGGAGAAATTTCTGCATTATTAGCCGCCGTAAGTCGGAGACGCTTGAGTGAATCGCTGTGGTTCTCAGTAGCGAGCAAATCTAAAACACGATCTATTGCCACGGCAATATCTTGCTCGGATCTATTTGCATGCGACTTGGCATCGACCGTAACAGTCAACTCAGTTTCCTCTGGAACTGGCAGCGTCTCGATCCATTCTTGTATGAGTCGAATGCCGCGCTGGTCAGGAATGCGAGATCCCAAGTGTGGCATGTGGCCCAAGCCCATAACCGATAAACGATAAAGGATGACACTGCCCGCAGCATCGCCTGCTGAAATCAAACGCGCGTCGGGAATTCCAAAACTTCCGCGAGTAGGCCGATGGTTGACTAATTTTCGTTGTTCACCGGAAGATGAAAAACGGTAGTCTACAGTTGCATTTCCGCCTCCAGAAGGTTGGTGGCAATGGGCGCAGTTGACGTGCAAGTAACTACGTGCAAGTGCTGCGCGGTCCGGATTTCCCCAGTCGACCATTGGTTTGACTTGGTCAGAGATCCCCGCGGTTTTATTGGCGTTTTCAACGCCGCCGATCGGTTCGGCATTACGGACCAATCCCGCGACGACCAACGCCTGTAACTGCGTCGGTTGCATCGAAGCATTTCCAGTAAGGTTTGCGTGTAGTTGATCGCTACGAAACGCCAGTACTGGTGATCGTCCATTATGACACGTTACGCATTCGGTTCGACTATGTAATCTCCAGTTGAGTGCCCGTTTACCGCCTGGTACGTATTTGTCGGACGTCTCGATTTTTAGATAACTGCCTGTGGCAGGAACTAAATCTGCGTCAGATTGATCGGCCCGCCATGCATATGTATAGAATTGCCACTGCCCGTCCTGCATGAACATGACTTGAGTTTCCACCGGCCGGCGTTGTCTAGATTGCCATTCGTTAATGAATATTGTTTTCGCGAGTACCGTTGCGGCTGGATATTGCATACTGCCGTCTTTGAGGAGCATCACCGTTTCATTGTCAGGAAGTGCGATAACATGTTCACTCCAGGCACCATCGGCATACTGTTGCATGGCGATTTTGTAAGCAGTAACTCCGACTGCGGGGGTCGAGTTTTCGGTAAACAATCCCGTTTCACTAATAAGTCTAGGGAAGTCATTGGTTTGTGTTTTGACAATGTTCTCATCGAGACGATAGAGTCCCCCGTCGTAATCTAATACGAGCAATTCATTTGCTGAGGTTTCACCGAAACCAATAATCTTGAGGGGAGATTGAGCAATTTTTTCGAGTGAGGTCAGTTCATTATCTTTACTGGTAAGCGCCCAGAAAATGCCGGTGACGTAGTCGCCATAGAGATACTTACCCAACAATTGTTGATGGTGGCCACGGTAAACCAAGCCTCCGGTAATCGAACGGGCTTCGCTATGGTGGTGGAAAGCGACGGGAGCGATGACGGGACCTGGACCAGTTTCTATGTCACTACGAACAGCCTGCGGACCTTCGGTAACACTCCAGCCATAATTTCCTCCCTTGACGACTCGGAATACCATTTCCCAAAGCTCCCAACCGACGTCACCCACCCATAACTCACCCGTGTCGTGATCGAAGCTCATCCGCCAAGGATTACGGAAACCAAATGCAAAGATTTCACCTCGTGCACCGTCCATGTTGACAAACGGATTGTCCTGCGGAATTGTATATGCTAAAGAATCACCACTGGTGTTTTTGGAATCTTTGGAAACGTCAATTCTCAAGATGCAAGAAAGGAGATCGTCTACGCCCTGACCAGTGTTGTTACCATCTGGCGGTGACGGAGGTGCGCCATCACCGGTGGAAATATACAAGTAGCCGTCGGGACCGAATTTTAGACAGCAACCGTTGTGACCGCCGGATTTCCAGCGGAATAGTTCTCGTTCACTGGTCGGGTCAACGGTTGGTGGATCCTGACCTGTCATTGTGAATCGTGAAATGACGCTGCCGTTGGGATCATTGTTCGCGTCGATAATCATCATATAGACGTGATGGTTGTCAGCGAAGTTGGGGTCAAATGTAAATGCGTAAGTGGCTTTTGCGTTTCGTGTTTCGGCTAGGTCTATTGCTAGATCCGCTGTCGCGTCCTTACCAATGTTCTCGGGGAAACTATAAAGCTTGCCAGTTCGTTCGAGGACATAAAGCCGTTTGTCCTGGGGACCGCGGGTAATCAAGACGGGTTGATTGAATGTCAATTCTGAGTAAACCCGTGTTAATTTGAAAGGCAGCGGCGGATCAGGATTACCAGATATGGAACCTTCCCATGATTCTCGGGCGTCCGCGTCGTGAGCGGTTGCCATAAAAAGGGCTGACGTAATGATAATGGCGAATAAAAGTATTCTTCTGACCATGGTGTATTCCGGCTACAAGTTATTGTTGCAAGTTTGGATTTAATAGCCGTTTATTATACTGTGTTTCAGACTGGAGTATTGAACACCAAAGAAATTTATAGGGCCGTAGCTAAACCTTGGTTTTGGCGTCATAACTCGGCTTGAGAGAAAACGCCACAACAGAGGCACATCAGCACTATGATACCCACGCAAACACCCACGATAATGTTGATAATCTTCTTGGTTTGATCCTGCGTCTGGTCCTTTTGCACTTCGCTGGATACCCGAGTGGGGCGTACTGGCCTGTGGTTCGAAAATCGTTTGGTTGGAGGTGCCGTCGAGGCTGTTCCGCGGGTTGGTACGTCTTTTAGAATAGGCACGTCGCCTAGTACCGGAATGGCCGTTTGTATCGAAATATCTTCGTCAGAATCACTTGGCTGGGCGTCAGCGTAGTCTTCGGCAAGTTGTTCAAGCGGAGTTGGAGCTTCCATTTGGTCAATGAAATCCTCAATCGCTTGGTTTTCTGATGTTGCTTGCATCGAGTCGTCGGGGGGCATCCCTTCGGCTTCAAAGTCAATGTCTTCTTCTTGAACCGGATTTGTCTCTGTAGATTTGACCGGTTCTGGTTCTGCGCTATCTGCTGCCGCTTCTGTAACGATGACCGGCTCCTCCGCAAGCTCAACCGGTTTTGGTTCTAGGTGATCCGCGTCCCCGTCTGCACCAACGAAAGGCTCTTCCGCTGGCGGTTGCACGTCATCCTGTTGTGGCAAATCATCTGATTGTGTGTCACGTTCTACTTCGTTTTCAATATTCGAGGTTAGCGCGTCGGTTTCGTCCGCAACCGAATCGACTTTTGTTTCAGTGGAGATTGAACTACGACCAAGCAGCCCAAATTGTTTATAGGCAAGATCCCAGTCACTAATTTTTGTCTCGAGAACGATTGTTTCACCTTCGTTCCATGATTCAACCTCGCTGTTCATAGCGGTCGGCAAAAGAATTTTGACGCTATGTTCGGTGTCACTGACGTCGCCCGTGATGTAGTAGGCATCGCGGTAGCCGTCTTCGCGAACATAACTATAATTCTTGCCGATTTTATCAATAATCACACTGACACTATATGTAATGCCTTGATCGAGTTCGTCGATGGCCTGACGCTTGTCATACGACGAGTCGATAGCATCTAGTGTATTAAGTTGGTCAATAATCGGTATAGGTTGGTTGCTTGACATCTTTTTACTTTAACCTCGACTGACAACGGAATGAAGAGTTGTTATTCGCAGTTTTCGAGTATTAACTTGTGTCTTATCACCTACGATTCGCTTTTGAGTCGAGGATATTGGTTAAAATACGACTGGTTGCACAATATTTAATTGAATCGATCACACGAAACAGCCAGCTTGAAAGTGAAATGCGAAAATGAAGAAAGTTCGATTTGGTGTATTAGGAACCGCAAAGATCGCCACAAAAGTTGGACAAGCAATTGAGGACGCCGCATCCGCCGAACTGATGGCTATTGGAAGTCGTAACCTAGAGGCCGCGAAAAACTGGGGAATCCGGCATGGTGCACCGCAAGCTTTTGGCAGTTACCAAGAAGTGTTGCTTAGCGAAAATGTTGATGCCGTCTACATTCCCCTGCCTCCGTCACTGCACTGTGAGTGGACGGTAAAGGCGGCGGAAGCAGGAAAGCACGTTTTGTGCGAAAAACCAACCGCACTCAACTCCACCGAAGCCGCTACAATGTTTGCAGCTTGCAAAGCCAACGGTGTACAGTTTATGGACGGTACGATGTGGTCGCACCACCCACGGACCAACGAAATGAAAGCTATTTTAAAAAGTGGAGAATTGGGTCGACTGCGCCGTATTACCTCGGCGTTTACCGTCAATATTGCGGACACTCCAGGGCAAATACGGTTCAATTCAGATCTTGGCGGAGGAGCGATTTATGATCTCGGTTGGTATTGTATTCGCGCTGCGTTGTGGGCTTTCGACGACGTGCCCCTGCGAGTTTACGCAACTGGCGAGTATCACCGTGGAGTCGACATCAATGCGGCGGTTATGATGTGGTTCAGTAACCAACGAACGGCAGCATTTGACTGCGGCTTTGATATGGGACTAAGGAAATGGTTTGAAGTGGCCGGCGAGAAAGGTAATTTGGTCTGTGACGATTTCCTGGCTCCGAACAACATTGACGCACCCCGTTATTGGACCCATTGCGAAAGTGGTAACAGCGAGACGCACTTAAGTGAAGGCGTCGTCCAACAGACCGAGATGGTCCAACGGTTTTGTGAAATCGTATGCGAAGGTACAGTGGAAGAACGGTGGTTCCGTGAGTCACTCGATACGCAACGTGTCGTAGATGCCCTGTTAAAGTCATTGGAACAAAATAGAGAGGTTGAGGTCGAAGATGCCTGAGATACTAGTAACGGAACTTATCAAAGGCCCTGCAATGGAGCGGTTAGGCGATGAATTTCAAGTTGCATGTTACCCAGATATATGGCGTGACCCAGTAGGACTTAAGGAGTTAATGCAAGATGTGCGGGCAGTGATCGTGCGCAATCAAACCGAGTTGACAAGAGAGCTAATCGAGTCGGCTAAGCGGCTCGAGGTAATAGGCCGCGCGGGCACTGGCTTGGATAATATTGATACTGTCGCGGCTGAGCAGTTGGGTGTTACCGTATGCAATACGCCAGCTGAAAATTCGTTGGCAGTGGCAGAACTCGTAATGGGTTTGATGCTGACGATGGCGCGTGAATTGCCAGCAGCTATTTCAGCGACCCGAGCAGGTGGATGGGGTCGACAAAAATTTACCGGCGTCGAACTTCATGGAAAAACACTTGGTTTAGTAGGATTCGGACGGATTGGCCAATTGGTTGCCCGACGTGCCGTGGCGTTTGGAATGAAAATCGTTGTCCATGACGACTACTTGCCACAGAATGCTAGCGTGTTGCAAGAACTAGACGTTTCCCAACTTGGATTTCACGAACTATTGCAAGTTGCCGATGTCGTTTCTTGCCATGTACCGCTGACCGTTGAAACGCGAGGCATGTTTAACGCTGCAGCATTTGCGAAAATGCGGCAAGGTAGTTGGTTTATCAACGCGGCCCGTGGCGAGATTGTTGGCGAGGAAGCCTTACTCGCGAGTTTGGTCGCAGAGCATGTCGGCGCTGCGGCATTGGATGTTCGTGAGGTTGAACCCCCGGTAGATGTCCAAAGTACGGGATTGGCCTCTTTGGAAAACGTATATCTAACCCCGCACATTGGAGCATTTACTGTTGAGTCGCAAACACGCGTTTTGGAGCGAGTGTGCAAAGATGTGGGGGATGTTTTAACCCGTTATTGATGGTCATTCCAGATTGCTTGTAAACATTACGTTATAATAATTAAGTAAAATCACTGCTTTTATTTTCTTGGAGTTGAGATGAAATGTTCTACGTTGATGTTATTGTTTTGTCTTAGTTGCTGCACCAGCGTGCAAGCTCAGCATGAGGTTCTGTTGCATGGGAAAAATGGCCTAACGATCGTTAATAAAGCGGGTGAAACAACTTGGCAAATGCCCTTTGGTGGAATCCACGATATTCATGTGCTTGAGAACGGCAATGTTATGGTGCAACGGAACATGCACGAAATTGTGGAGATCGACCGACAGAGCAAAAAAGTTGTTTGGTTGTATAATTCACGCACTGAAAACGGTAATCAAGGCAAGGCTCTCGAGGTACATGCGTTTCAGCCTCTTGGAAATGGCAATGTGATGATCGCTGAATCTGGTGTGGGGAGGATTATCGAAGTCAACCGAGATGGGAGGATATTAAAAGAAACAAAGCTAGTCGTTGACGCTTCTCATCCCCATCGGGATACACGCTTGGTTCGGAAAATTAAGAACGGAAACTATCTTGTCGCGCATGAAGGTGACGGGAAAATACGAGAGTATGATTTTAAGTCGGGTAAAGTCATTTGGACATACGATGTACCGTTGACACAAGAACGCGCCGGTGGTCATGGGCCCAACGCATACGGAAACCAAGCGTTTTCTGCGGTGCGACTTGAAAATGGAAATACACTCATTGGATGCGGCAACGGGCATGCGGTATTAGAGGTAACGCCGCAGAACAAAATTGTGTGGAAGTTGACACAAAAGGAGTTGTCGGGAATCGTCTTTGCTTGGGTTACCACGCTAGAAGTGTTGCCCAACGGCAATTTCGTCATTGGCAATTGCCACGCTGGTCCTGGACAACCGCTGTTGGTTGAAATCAATCCAAAGACGAAAGCTGTTGTTTGGACCTTTGATCGCTATGACGATTTCGGAAATAACGTATCCAATTCATTACTGTTAGACGTAGCCGGAAAATCGATTCGTTAGTTGCGCACCACTTGTTGCTTGATTTTAAAAGTAAGCGTTAGTTTCTGCGCAAAGTCTTTCGGTTCAGCGCTGAGGTCAACTTCAAATGGACGTTCAAGGCTGTTACCAGCTAGATCCTCTAATCGCGGGTTGAGCGTAATCGTATAGTCTCCTGCTCCCCACGCATTGCTAGGGAAAATCTTAACACGCGTTCCATCCCAGTCAGCTTGTTGTGAAAATTCAATAAGCTCTTCATTGCAAGAGCAAGTTGTGACGGCTTTGCCAGCCGTTGCAAAGTCGAGCATTTCTCCAAAGGAAATAATAAGAGGCTGTACTGTATCTGCCGTCGGCGGTGTCAACTCCCATTTGTTTGGATCGGGTTGTTGATGATCAGCATCGATGGCCGTGAAGTAGTACTTTTTCTTGACACTAAGGTCTAATGGTTTGCCCGTTTGCGTTTTCCATTGAGGGTCAATTAAAAGTAGATAGCTATGGCCGGCGGTTAGTATACCCCCTAGATCTTCGTTTAAATTAACTCCGGTCTTTTGCCGCCCCGGATGGAACCACAATGTAAGTCGTCTGTTCTGTTCATCCCATAAATCGATGTGGCGAAAAGGGCGAGGCACAAGTTCACCTGTACGCAAATCTTTCAATGAAAAATGCTCCCATGACTCAGTTGGCCGCATGGGCCTGGTGAAATGGACATAGAATTTTAGATGGTTCGCCGGTAATTCAGATTCGTCGGGTGGGCAAATAAGAACCCTTGTCGTATCCGTGTCTGGGTACCAAATCGAGTGGTCATATTCAGTGATTTGGCCATTAACTAGTTCCTGGGCCGCATATAAAATGTTTTCTGATATTCGTTGGTGTGGGGTGAAAATCAAAAAAGAAGGATCGTCGTCAAAGTCGTAACTGTACTCACCAGGCATTGGTGTGATTGTCTTCGTTGCTTTGTGGTAGGGGCCGAAAATAATAATTTCAGACGGTGCGAGGTTTTCTCCCGCCTTGCCGAGTGTTATTAGTTCAATAGATGCTGTCGCTACGCCCCGGTCGACCGAGACATAAGGCGCGTCTGGCGGATTCGGACAACCCGTAAGAATCGAGCAACCGCTAAGAAATACAGCCAAGCATACCATTCGTAACGTTTCGTATGGTTGCCGGTCGTTGTAAGGTCCACACATGTGTAGTATCACATTGAATCAAAGGGGTGCTGTAGAAGCAATAATTGAAAAATCACCGGAGCCGTTAGGGCAGCTCTTTGACTTCAAGATCCAACCCGCCCTTGTTGTCGCGCAAAATAACCATTTCACGGTTGTTTAATTTGGCGACATGGCGAACATAGAACAACGCCTCAACAACCTCGATGCCAGTAGGTCCCGTTTGCTTACTGACGTCCCGGCGAGCCGCATCTGCGTTGACTTTACTTGTCGTTAGGTAACTCATGTCGACCCGCACACCCCAATACTGGCTCGGCCCTAACGGTCGTTTCTCATGATGGAAACGGTCTGTGTTGGTGATCAACCATTGCTTGCCATCTTTTTCGTAGGTGAACATGTCGATTGGTCGGTTACCGCTTCCTAGTTCGACAACACTCGTTCCTTTGATTTTACTGTCTTTGGCGATGTCAGTCACTTTGAACTTGGCGATGGGTGTGCAGGCAAAGGAACCAACGACGTAATCCTCGCCACCCTCGCGATAGGGAATAAAAGACTGAATGGGAGCTCTCGTTTCCCAACGACCGTGTGCCACGTGATAGGTCTCAGTGCTGAAGGCATCACCGGACTTGCCGTGTGTCAGAGGCAGTGGCAGCGAGAATATCTTGCTGGAAAATTCTTCATTGCTCTGACCGGCGGCGAGGACTCGACCATCTGTATACTCAACGCCGGAGATAGCTCGGATTTGTGATCCTTCACCAACCGGCAAAGGTACTCGAACAAAGCGAGTCGCGGTTAAATCCAAAATAGTGAGTTTTCCGTTGGCATCAAACGTGATAATGGCGGACGTGTTGTCGGTTTTACGAATCGCTGAGACATAGATCATGCCACTTTCGGGATTAACAGTCATGTCTGCGATGGAGAGATCATCAGTTGAAACTTTGAGAGCAGTCGCGATTTGTTTGTCGACGTCATTTACCCGACTCTTGAGTTTCGTGACTGGTCCGGTGTCGCCAGTCTCAATCGCGACCACAGCGCCACTGCCGATATCGGCGATTAACAACACGCCATTAGGGGCAAAACTCATACGCCCAATACGTTTGAGAGTGACGGTCCCCGTTTGAACGTCAGCAAGAATAGGCTTGGATGATTCAGCGCTTAAAATTGTTTGTAACGCTGGTGTGAAGAACAGCGCTGAGCATAGAAATAAAATAGCGGAAAAGCGAATGGATGGTTTGCGGATCATTTCGAAACTCTCTTAAGTTAGGTGATGGTGTATATGTAAAGCATACAAACAATTGCGGCGCTTTGCACGCAATAATACTCCGTTGGAAGCAAATCCCATATAACCGCACGAGCAATATGATACTCTGTATACTGTATTAATCACAACCAACCCTCACATTTACTATGGACCCAGTTATGTCACCGACGATTAAACGATTGTTACTCATACATGTCTTGTTGGGTTTGCTTGGGATGACCGCATTGCAACTTTCTGCTCGAGAACCTACGGATAACCCTAACATCATATTTATCATGGCCGACGATCTCGGTTACGGAGACCTCGGTTGCTATGGACAGAAAACGATCAAGACTCCTGTGTTGGATAGAATGGCGACTGAGGGTTTGCGATTCCGTAATTACTATGCGGGTTGTACCGTTTGTGCTTCGAGTCGCAGTGTCCTGATGACTGGGCAGCATATGGGGCATACGTGGGTGCGAGGTAATGCTGGTTCCGACGCAAGTATTCAGACACTACGTCCTAAAGACATCACGGTTGCTGAAGTACTTAAAACGGCTGGCTATAAGACCGCTCTCTGTGGTAAATGGGGTCTTGGTGACGACGTTAAAGGGAACACTGGTTTGCCCCAAGACCAAGGATTCGATTTCTTTTATGGATACCTGAATCAAGTGCATGCACATAATTACTACCCTGAATTCTTGTGGCGAGGAAAAGAAAAGGAAAAACTACGTAATGTCGTGCAGGGTTCGGGAAGAAAATACGGCAATTTTGAGGGTGGTTGGGCAACCACTCGAATTGATTACAGTCATGATCTCGTTGTTGCCGAAGCTCTTGAATTTATTAATACAAGTAAGGCGTCACCGTTTTTCTTGTACCTGGCGTTAACGATTCCCCATGCCAATAACGAGGGATCAAGGGGAACGGGCGATGGTCAAGAAGTTCCCGAATACGGAATCTACGACAAACTAGATTGGCCTAAACAGGATAAAGGGCAAGCAGCCATGATCACACGCATGGATCGTGACATCGGGACGATATTACAATTGTTAAAGGATCTCGGAATTGATAAAAACACCGTTGTTATGTTCACCAGTGACAATGGTCATCACAACGAAGGTGGGCATAACACTGCTCGATTTGATCCTAATGGACCACTGCGTGGCATGAAGCGAGATTTGTATGAAGGTGGTATTCGTGTGCCGCTCATTGCACGCTGGCCAGGGCAAACCAAGCCGAACACAATCTCAAATCACATTGGCTATTTTGGAGACTTGATGGGGACGGTCGCTGAGCTCGCAGGTGCACCAGTGCCGGCAGAATGTGATACAGTTAGTTTTGCTCCAAGCTTGCTAGGACAACCTGCTAAACAGCATTCACATGCCTATCTGTATTGGGAGTTTTATGAGCGCGGTAGCAAGCAAGCTGTACGCGCTGGTGATTGGAAAGCAGTCCGTATGCCAATGTTTACCGGCAAAACAGAACTTTACAACTTAGCGCAAGATCTAGGCGAGTCCAATAATTTGGCAGTTCAGCATCCCGAGATTGTAAGTCAGATGCAAGCCATGATGAAAGATGCACATGTTCCCAATCCTAACTGGAAACCAAGGGGAGCGGTTAGCCCTAAACAGCCGGAACCAGGGGACGGTAAACCAAGGTTTTAGGCATTCTTAAAGCTGCCATGAATACGGAACTATTGTTGTACACAAACCAATCGCTCGCGGTGTTCACCACTGGTTTCATCGATTACACGTAGAAAGACTTGCTTGCCGCTAAAGGCTGGTGTCGACATGTGACCAGTGCCAAGTTGGTTTTTGGAAATTACGTCCATCCCTATATCTGTTGGTTTAAGCACCCAAGTCGTGCCTGTTTCACTGGACGCATAGATATGGCCATTTGCAAGAATTGGGCTAGCGCTGAATTTGCCACCAAGTCGTTGCTTCCAGACTTCCTCACCCGAGTCTTTCTTCCATAAATAGGCAATGCCGTCGTCAGTAACGGTAAACAAATGGTTCGATAATACCAGTAGTGATGGGACATAAGTTCGCACGCTGTTTTTCCAGACGAGTTCTCCACTGCCATCGGCTAGCCAACACCAAGTTTCCCGTTTGGGGTAACCGCCGCTAGCGAAGATGTATTTACCATCCGTTGCAACATTTCCAACCACTTCTTCGGTGGTTCCCTCATATTCCCAGTTAGGTTTTCCCGTGTCGGGGTTGTAGCTCGCGATAATTTCACACCCAGCCATCAACAACTCATCCCGTCCGTTTAGGCGATAAATCGTCGGCGAAACATAGTTAGGGCTTTTGGGTCGAGGTGTTTCCCAGATGATGTCCCCGTTTTGTCGGTTAATCGCTGTTAGAAGCCCTCCACCTTCAGCTTTGTTGTCTGCCGCTAGAATTACCATACCTTTATATAAGAGCGGTGACGCGCCAAATCCTTGATGCGAAGCAAAACCATTGTAAATGTGTTCCCACACTAATTCTCCCTTGAGTGTGAGCGCGACGGTTAAAACCTTCTTGTCTCGGAAAAAGCTCGTGTAGATTTGTTGGCCGTCACAACTAACGCTGCTCGAGGCAAAGGAATTCTTTTTATTGTTATGATCGAAATTCCCCTGATAGATTTCTTTATTCCAAAGTACGTCACCTGTCAATCGATTAAAGCAGAGTACGTGCTGAGTTTGTTTTACTTCGTCCGCTGTCGTTAGAAAGACACTATCACCAACGACGGTGGGTGAAGAATGTCCACGGCCAGGAATTTCGGTTTGCCAGCGAACGTTTGTGTTGTCGTTCCAAGTGAGCGGTGGTTGGGCACTCGCAGGGGCAATTCCATTATGATTTGGCCCTCGCCACCAACCCCAATCCGTATCATCAAGCTTCGGGAAACGTTCGACTGCTGATGCTGATGCGGTCAGTAACAGCAAAAAAAACGATATGGCTAGGAATGGTTTCATGTTAAAAGTCCGTTCAAAAAGTTGCCGGGGGATATGGAACTACGAATTCTTGCTTCCGTTGGTTAGTCGCTGCGCAGTTAGGATAAAATAGGTGTTATGATTTTGCCATGAACGTCGGTCAATCGAAATTCACGACCTTGGAACTTATAGGTGAGTCGTTCGTGGTCGAGTCCCAGTTGATTAAGGATCGTAGCCTGTAGATCATGGACGTGGACGGGGTCTTTTGCTGGGTTGTAACAGAAATCATCAGACTCGCCGTATGTTATTCCGCCCTGAATTCCGCCGCCTGCCATCCAGAGGCTGAAGCAATAGGGATGGTGGTCTCGGCCGTGTTGTTTTTTGTTGTGCATGTCACCTTGGCAAAATGGAGTCCGGCCGAATTCTCCGCCCCAAATGACGAGCGTGTCTTCCAGCAGTCCCCGTTGTTTCAGGTCACGTACTAATCCAGCCGCTGGCTGATCAGTATCTTTTGTTTGTATTGAGAGTTGGGTTGGTAGGTTGTTGTGTTGATCCCAGCCCGCATGCATCAACTGAATGAAACGCACGCCTTTTTCGGCTAAACGCCTAGCTAAGAGGCAGTTTTGTGCAAAGGATCCTCGTCGCATTACATCGGGTCCGTACAGGTCAAGGATGTGTTGCGGTTCCGTGTTGATGTCCGTTAAATCTGGAATAGACGCCTGCATGCGGTATGCCATTTCGTATTGTGAGATCCGAGTTGAAATCTCAGGATCCCCGATCTCTTGTTGTCTCAAATTGTTGAGCGCGGCAAGATCGTCTAACAATGATTTTCGCAACGTGCGATCGATACCATTGGGATTCGATAAGTACAGTACTGGATCACCGTTACCTCGGAATTTGACACCTTGGTGATGACTAGGTAAGAAACCAGATCCCCAATACCAATCGTAGAATATTTGGCCGCAGCTCAGTTCACGGTCGACGCTAGTCATCGCACAAAACGTTGGAAGTTCATCGTTGGCGCTACCCAGTCCATAGGATAACCATGAGCCGAAACTTGGACGACCAGGCATCTCGCTGCCAGTCAGGAAGTAAGTGATTGCCGGTGCGTGATTAACAGCTTCGGTGTGCATTGACCGGACTAGACAAATATCATCAGCCACACTGCCCATGTGCGGTACGAGCTCACTCATCTGTGTACCGCATTTGCCATAGGGGCGGAATTTCCAAGCGGACGACAGCACTTTTTGCGTTTTGCCTTGCGTCATTGTAGACAATCGCTTGCCCTGCTGAATCGATTCCGGTAATTGCGTGTCACGAAACTTTGCCATGCCTGGTTTGTGATCAAATAAATCGACATGGGAGGGTGCCCCATTTTGAAACATGTAGATGACACGTTTTGCTTTAGCGGGAAAGTGAGGTGCTTCTAAATCGGTTGCCGCTGGTATTGAACCTGATGTTCCCATGAGCGACGACAAGGCGGCGATTCCAAGTCCTGTACCGGTGTTGCCGAAGAATCGGCGCCGTGTTAACTGTTGGCTGTGTTGAGTGATTGGGTCAGGGGGCATAATGGTCGCTAGCTGGGATTATTCTCGAGTAAGGAATTCATCCGTGTTAAAAATCATATTGGCGATATTGGTGTAAGTTGCGAGGTCTATAAGATCTTGCTTATCGGACGGATCCAGAGTTTGCTCGTAAGGTTTGTCGCCAATTTGTAGCAGCGCCTTACATCGATCTGGTGAATCTTGATAGTAGGCACGAGCTTTAGTAAACATCCGTTGCAAGATGGCTTTCTCTGTCACGGTTTCTTCACGCAGAAGCGCTGCGCGGAAGAGTTGTTCTAGGCGACGTTCGTGTTGATCGTGTAGTTGCATTACTCGTTGCGCGAAGACTCTAGCGGCTTCAATGTAAGTAATATCGTTTAGCGTCGTTAACGCATGTAGCGGAGTATTGGTTCGCGATGTACGGACGTTACAGGTTTGCCGATTGGCTTCATCGAACATGTTGGGTGGTCCCAGCGATCGTCGCCAAAAGGTATAGAGACTGCGACGGTACAAAGCATCACCCGAATCTTGCTGATATTTAATTTTTCCAAAGCTAAAGTCGGCCCAGAGTCCCTCGGGTTGGTATGGCTTGACCGATGGCCCTCCAAGTTTGGTAACCAATAATCCGGAAACCGCGAGCACTTGATCTCGAATTGTATGGGACGGCAGTCGAAATCTAGGGGAATGGGAAAGCATTCGATTGTACGGATCTATCTGCTGTGCCGCAGCGGTCGTGTGAGAAGATTGACGGTATGTGGCGCTCATCACCATTGTTTTGAGTAAGTGTTTCACGTCCCAGTTGTGTTCTTGGAAATCGAATGCTAGCCAATCTAGCAGCCGCGGATGGCTTGGCAATTCACCCTGAGTCCCGAAATCCTCGGTTGTTTTAACGATACCCGTACCGAAGATCTGTTGCCAAAATCGGTTGACGGTGACGCGTGCGGTGAGCGGGTTACTAGTAGAGGTGATCCAGCGTGCCAAGGCTAGTCGATTTTGCGGTGCATTTTCTGCAAGTTGACCTAAACTGGCTGGTGTTCCGACTTGCAGAAGCTCGTCATTCAAAGGTGAATCATATTGTCCCACCGTTAATATCTTAGTTTCGCGAACATCGCTACGGTCGCGCATCACCATAGTTTGTGAGTAGCTAGCCCGCATCCGTTGTTGTTCGGTTTCTAACAGCACTCGTTGTTTACGAGCGGTAATATGCGCGTCAGTGTGTGTTCGGTGATATTGTGCAACCAATTCGGTCTCCGCCGTATTCCAGTTGTCGGCGGGCTTAGCAAGAACGGACGCGATTTGTGATGGTGG
>JABHUV010000128.1 GCA_018658605.1 Planctomycetaceae bacterium
ACTAATACTGGCAATTTTGGCTTGGCCTAACGATGAACCAAATAAAGTGACTAGGCTACGACCAATCGCAGAGCTAGTCACCGTAATCCAATCAACTTCTCCTGCGGCAAGTGCAGCAGCCACCACGGGATCGATCTCCGTGACATCACGACTCATATAGGCAACGACTTGAGTGACTTCCGCTCCATCGTTTTTCAATATATCACCTAAAGTATCACGACCTCGGCTCGCACGCACTAATAACACGGAGCTGCCAGAAGCCTCGTCACGTAACGACTCCGCTAATGATTCCGCTCGATATTCAGCAGGTATTAAATCACACTTCAAATGTCGTTGCTTCAGCGCCGCCGCAGTGCCTGGTCCAATCGCTGCGATCTTAACACCTGCGAACTGACGAGCATCCAACCCCAACGTAGCTAACCGATCCAGAAAATAACGAACCCCATTTCGGCTTGAAAAAACAATCCATTCAAAATCAGAGAGCATGTGAATTACTCGATCCTCTTCTTCATAAGATTCCGGCGGACCGATTTCAATCGCCGGCTGAACGAGCACGTCAGCGCCCAACTGGGTCAACTTCGCCGTAAACTCCTGAACTTGTTCAGCGCTGCGAGTCACTAAGATTCGTTGGCCAAATAATAGACGCTGCTCAAACCATGAATGCATGTCGGTCGCTCCAGTTACCTCACCTACAATGACAATCGCTGGAGGCCGAATACACGGCGGCCCCGTAAAATAATTTTGCACTTCTGACAGTGTACATTTTATCGAAAACTGATCGGCACAGCTAATCCGCCGTACAATCATCACAGGCGTGTCCGGCGATTTACCGTTTAATATTAACTCATTAGTCCATAATTCTGCCGTCGTGACACCCATGTAAAACACTAATGTCCCCGGAAACATCGCCAGCGCTTGAAAATCCAACGAAGACGATTCTTTGCCATGTTGTTCACTACCGGTTACGAATGCAACCGCCGAAGCGCAATCTCTATGCGTCAGCGGAACACCAACACAACTACCAGCTGCCATTGCCGCTGTGATTCCTGGCACAACCTCGTAATCAATATTATGCAAGGTTAAAGCATGTGTCTCTTCAGCACAACGAGCGAAAATCGCTGGATCCCCACCCTTGAGCCTGACAACCTTTAACCCCTGCTGGGCTAACCGTACCAATGCATCGTTGATTTCTTGTTGCGTCCAGAGTTTGCCAACTCCGTGGCGACCAAGACAAATCCGTCTCGCATCCAAACGTACATGCTGTAAAATCAACGGATTGGCCAGGAAATCATAGAGCACAACATCCGCCTGCTCAAGACATTCAGCTGCGCGTAACGTAATGTAGCTGGGATCGCCGGGACCAGCGCCTACGAGATAGACAAAACCGGGCAATGTTGTATCCTGAGTCATAGTAACTGCTGTGAACCTACTGTAAGCACCCAAAAACTTTTATCCTTGAACCACTTAGCTAGCGTTGCTACTTTTTTACTACATACCAACTATTCTAAAATTAATCAGGATATTTTCGATTGGAACCTGCACCCACTAAATCTGCAAGGCATCCGCTAGCAAACCAACCTGATTATCAATCAGGCTTGTCACGTAGTGATCGTCAAACGCTGCAACATCTATTCGAAAAATCCCTCGAGTGGCTCCAGCACTCCCCACCAAATTATCAACAGACTCTCGCAGGTTTGGCCCAGTGCATGAAATCGGATCCACAGGCAGCCGTCTACTGCTATGAATATCTACAAACGATTGAAATCGCCATTACAGCAAACCATCTCCGCTTCAATTGGTTCGAGCGACGGAAAAATCGCAAACTCGTCCTAGAAATCGAACAACTTGTAGGAGCTGAGAATTGGCAAACAGTTTTTCAGCGTGCTCCCAAAGCCATTTATCATAATCCCCAACACGCACAACTATTGACGCTACTGGCTACAGCTTGCCAAAGGACCGAGGCTCCGGACTGTGCCCGCGCGTATTGCCAATTTGCGCTGAAGTACGATCCTAGCTGCCAAACAACACATCGCCAAATCATCATTAATTATTTGGCGACGGGACAATTTGATGATGCCAAAGAGCATTGGTTGCAGTTGCACACTGGAAACACATTGACGCTTAACCAGTTACAACAACTCATGCAGACACTTCCAGTTGAAATTCAAGCAACCCTACCCTCTCCTGCACTTGCAACAGAAGTAGACCAATTGGCTAAGCAACTGTCCCAAAATCCTCAAGATAAGAAGGCTTGGCACCAACTGTACAAACTTTACAAAAACAATCAACTGTTCTCTCGTGCACTGGAATGTTGCCAATTAGCGAACCAAGCATTAGGTAAAAGTGCGGAGTGGGAGCAAATCAGTTTACAATTACGCAAACAACAAGCTGAGGATAGAATCAGTTTTTACGAACGAACTAGCCCAGCTTCTACTAATTTTGCGTCCCCGTGGCTCATGGGTGAATTAACGGATGAATTGGTGCGAGTGCGAACAGAATATTATCAATCACAATGCACAACATTTCCTGACGAAAAAAACAATTTCGTTCGCCTCGCTTGGTGTTTATCTGAAGCAGACAATTCCTACGAGGCATTAAAAGTTTTCCATAACATCGACCTCAGTCAACTCACGCCGCGATGGTCAGTGATTGCTTTGCTCGGCCAAGGTGAAACAGAACAACGATTACGCCAGTTCGACAAAGCAGTAGCATCATTTAGAAACGCGCTGAATCTCTTCGAAAAATCCCTTGATGGCAAACAGCAAAGTGATCCTGAATTAGTTAACATCCCTACCTTACAACACGAACAAATAGGGCTAAGGCTACTCAAAAGATCCAAACTACTAGCCCAAGCGATGGATTTACCTCAAATCACCCAACAATGCGCCGTGATCGCTAAAAAAACCTCGTTATCTATAGAAATCTGAGCAATTCAGCGCCTAGACAAAACGCAAGTTTTAGTCGATAAATGATGTTTCGACAATATTCAAAATACGTCGACAATCGATAAAACATTTAGAATCACATCGTTTAGTACATTTAGAGACCCTGGTCTAAAAACGCCAGTTAGCCCAGTTGGAGAATTATGCCAAATTCAG
>JABHUV010000034.1 GCA_018658605.1 Planctomycetaceae bacterium
ATGTACACCAAACATATTTTACCTACAGACTTTTCACAGGCGAAACACGATAAACTCATCGCCTACGCAGAACATGCTTCCGCTGCAATTGCACTCGGCATGCAAAGACACGTTGGCAAGATTCCTGTTGAGGAAGAAGTCATCGCCGTCGCCTGCGCCGTGCAAAACCTGCACCTCGCCGCAACCGCTGCTCAACTCGGCGGCTTCTGGTCCACTTCACCTATTTATGACCTACCGGAAATGCGAGATTATTTTGGCTTTGCCGGTCCCGCAGACCGTTGCCTTGGAATCTTCTATTTAGGATTTCCTAAAAACCAATGGCCGACACGAAAACGAACAACCCCCGGCAATGTCGCGAAAAAAACTAATTGGAGAAATTAAACAGATGAAAATTGAAGCAATCCGTGTTTACCAAGTCGACCTGCCATTGCATGAAGGTTCCTATAATTGGTCCGGTGGTAAATCCGTCCAAGTCTTTGATAGTAATATTGTCGAAGTGATCACTGACGATGGAACTGCCGGTTACGGTGAATGTTGCCCGTTGGGGCCATTTTATCTACCTGCTTATGCTGATGGCGTTCGTAGCGGTATCCGGGAACTTGGACCACATTTGATCGGTCAAGATCCTCTGCTGCTCGGCCCTCTAAATCGCCTAATGGACAAGTCCCTCCGTGGACACCCATATGTGAAATCGCCGATCGATATTGCTTGTTGGGATATTAAAGGGCAAGTTGCAAAACTTCCCGTCTGTGAATTACTCGGCGGACGCTACGGTGATGATTTTGTGCTCTACCGAGCCATTTCTCAACAAGATCCCGCTGAGATGGCTGACAATGTCCAGTCCTACCGCGACCAGGGTTATCGCCGCTTTCAGTTAAAGGTAGGCGGAGATCCAGATGTTGATATTGAGCGGATAAAACAAGTCGCTGCTAAAATGCAACCCGGCGAAAAACTGATTGCCGATGCAAACACAGGTTGGTTAATGCACGAAGCCGCTCGAGTCTGCCGCGCTGTAGCCGATGTCGATGTCTATATTGAACAACCTTGCCTCACTTATGAAGAATGCTTATCGGTGCGTAAACGCACGACACACCCGTTTGTGCTTGATGAATGTATCGATGGCCTCGACGTATTGATGCAAGGCTACAACGACCTAGCAATGGATGTCGTGAATATCAAAATCTCAAAATTCGGCGGACTGACGAAAGCTCATTTAGCCCGCGAACTCTGCGCTCAAATTGGCGTCGCGATGACGATCGAAGATAGTTGGGGCGGTGATATTACAACAGCAGCGATTGCTCATTTAGCGCATAGCACACCGACGGACTTACTTTTCACGTCCACCGATTTTAATAGTTACGGCCCCGTGCAAACTGCCAAGGGCGCCCCGCAACGTGACAATGGGCGGATGGCTGCTAGTCTGGCACCTGGCTTAGGCGTGGAACCGCTCATGGATGTACTGGGTGAACCTGTTTTGGAAATATGTTAATGTCAGCAGCGCACCCAACTTCTATTCGTGTTATTGATTCTCATACTGGCGGCGAGCCCACTCGGATTGTCATTGCGGGTGGGCCAGATCTTGGTGGCGGTAGTATAGCAACTCAAATGGAAATGTTTAATGATCAACATGATGCATTCCGGCGAGCTCTCGTAACGGAACCACGCGGATTTGATGCAATGGTCGGTGGGCTGCTTGTGCCTACGGTTGATCCAATTTGCTCACATGGCATCATTTTCTTTAACAATGTATCCACTCTCGGAATGTGTGTGCACGGTACGATTGGACTAGCGGTGACCCTGAAATATCTTCAGCAAATCGAACTAGGACAGCATCACCTAGAAACACCCGTGGGTAACGTGCAGTTTAATCTGATTGACGACCAGACAGTTGAAGTTGCAAATGTCCCGAGTTATCGATACCGAAAAGATGTGGCAATCGAGGTGAAGATTCAAGGTGAACAAGTTGTGATGCGAGGCGATGTTGCTTGGGGTGGCAACTGGTTTTTCTTAGTTGACGATCATGGTCAAGATTTGACCTGCGATAATGTGATGCATTTAACCGAGGTCGCAACTAGCATCAAAAGAGCGTTATCCGAGCAAGGGGTCACGGGAGTGGATGGCGCTGAGGTTGATCACATTGAGTTATTTTCCCAGACTGAGAACCCATATGCCGACAGTAAAAATTTTGTGCTGTGTCCTGGCAACCAATACGATCGCTCGCAATGCGGTACCGGGACGAGTGCCAAGATTGCTTGCCTGTTGGCAGATAAAAAACTTGCCCCGAGAGAAGTCTGGCGGCAAGAAAGCATCGTTGGTAGCGTGTTTCAAGCGAGTGGTGAGTTTGTAGATGGACAAGTAACTGCTGGTGAACCGGTTTGCATACCGTCGATTCGCGGGACGGCTTATATTACCGCTGATAGTCAAATGATATTACAAGATGAGGATCCGTTTCGAGATGGTATCTCATAATGACCGTAGCAAACAATAAGGCGGGGTCGCATGTCACCGTCGTGGGAGGCGGAATCATCGGGATTTCGTGTGCATATTATCTGCGGAGAGCAGGGTACCGAGTGACCATAATTGATCAGGGCACGATTGGCAGTGGTTGTTCACATGGTA
>JABHUV010000016.1 GCA_018658605.1 Planctomycetaceae bacterium
AAATTAAAGCGTTTCTTTTTGTTAGGCGCGCCTCATCCTCTGCTTGACGATCTTTCAAGGCTGAGTAGTGATCGGAGACAATCTTCAGGGTTGCGTCCCGATGCACGGTTACCGATCGAGAAGCACTGGTGTCGTGAATTCGATAGTCAGTAAGTGGTGTGTCTAGAATTTTGAAGCGCGCTCCTGCTTGAGCTAGTTTTAGCCAAAGTTCGTAGTCTTCCGCGGTTCGGTAGTCGGTGTTCTCCGAGTAACCATCTACCGCGTCGAGTAATGTTCTGCGCACCATTGTTGCTGATGGGGTTAGGCAACTGCCTTCGAACAGCAACTCCCGATAGATAGTTTTCTCAAGCGGACCGGCCGGATAAACGTTTACGGTACGGCCATCACGCTGCATATTAAGCGGATGCGCGATAACGTCTACGGTTTCATCAATCTCGGCAAAACAGCGATCTAATTTATCTGGATGCCAAATGTCGTCGGAATCTAGAAACGCAATCCAATCGGCTCGCGCCTGCTTAATTCCCTGGTTACGCGATGCGGCAATTACGCCGTGGTTGCGAAAGTTAATTAGGGTGATGCGGTCATCGTTGAAACTGCTGACAACATTTTCCGTGTCATCGTCTGAAAAATTATTAATCACAATCGCTTCCCAATCAGATTCTGATTGGTCGATGATTGATCGTAGGCACAGCCGCAGGAAGTCCGCTTGATTATAGGTCGGGATGACGACCGTAACACGAGGGGAGCGATTATTCATTGATAAACCGGTTTCGACAAAATACAAGCGTAGCGTCGATTTCGCCCGTCAGGTCGGCCTGCGGTGCACAGCCAGCTTTGGCTAACTTGTCGACGCGAAAACTTAGAGGGCTTGACGTTTCCTCAGGTGTGGAATCTTTACGTGTAATTTGGGGAAGATGACCAATGGTTTTTGCGCAACGGTCAGCAATTGTTTCTGCGAGTTCCTGAGTGGTAGTGGTGTGCCCGCTGCCGAGATTATAACTCTCATTATTCCAAGGTGTTGGACAATCAAGGAAAAATTGAACCGTGTTACAGACGTGGTAAATTGGCACAAAATCACGATCATCCAAACCGCTGCCGCGTAATGTTATCCGGTGGTCGCAAACGGCTTGGCGGCACAGGTCGTTGGCGATCAACATCCATCCATCAATATCAGCATCCATAGGTGCACCGACCCCATTAGACAAACGCAATACCAAACTATCTAATTTATCCAGATTGCGAACGATTTCTTCTGCGTCGGCGTGGGTGTTAGCGTAGGGGTGAGCAGGGGAGGTGGGTGTGTTTTCGTCTATGACACCGGACAACGGAGATCCGTAAACATGGGCAGTAGAAAAATATATTAAACGTTTAACTCCAGCCGCTTGAGCCGCGGCAACGAGTATTTGTGTGCCATCTACGTTAACTCGGCGCGCGAGAACAGGATTGGAGGCACATTGTCCGGCGTTTAACGCGGCCAAATGAATAACAGTATCTACTCCATCACATGCTGCGGCCAAAGCCTCGGCATCCAATATATCGGCGATGCGAATATCCAGATCCACCGTCCAGGCCGGCTGTTTTTTTTCGGGGCGTCGGGTGGTAGCTCGTATTTGGCGACCGCTACCGTTCAGCGCCGCTAGCAGTCGTCCTCCCAGATAACCAATTCCGCCGGTAATGAGGACAGTTTCCATTAGTCCTGCTTGATACCCCAATCGTAAGGAATTGCATCGTCAAAGTGGTCACGTCGTAGGGTTTCGTCTGGATCGTGGGGAATTGTTGCGCAGTTCGCGACGAGTGCCATATCCTTGCCAACACCTTTGAAACCATTCCAAATTCCAGGCGGAACGGTAACCAAGTTATAGGCGTCGTGACCTAAATAAATTTCTTGTACCTGCCCCTTACTTGGACTCCCGTCGCGTTCATCGAACAGAACAAATTTAATACTGCCATGCGGCACCGCATAATTTAGTGTCATGACTTTATGAAAGTGCCATGCCTTGATAGCTCCCGGGTTCACGCCAGAAAAATATATTTCGCCGAAGGATTGAAATACTTCAGAATCGTTACGCAACATGTGCATAACCTTACCGCGTTTATCGACGAACTGTGTCAGTGGGGTGATGACAACTCCGTCAATCACGAATCGGACTCCATATATGAATCGATGTGCGTGCGTGAAGTCTCGAGCGCGGTTTTACCTTCTGCAATTACCCTTTTGTACCACCCTACAGTTTTTGCCAGAGTGCGATTAAGGTTCCAACGTGGGCGCCAACCCAATTCTAAATTTGCCTTATCAATAGATAAGTGTAAAAGATTTGCTTCGTGCGGCACCTCTCCAGATTCATCGACTATCACCTTGCCGGACCCCCACAGTTCGGATATCTGATTTGCCAAGG
>JABHUV010000015.1 GCA_018658605.1 Planctomycetaceae bacterium
GATTGATCATGAGGACCGCTTAGCATCGACTTCAACTCAAGTTCATTGACCAGCATTTCCAAACGATCAATTTCCGTAGTCACCTCAGCGGCGATTTCTTGATCATCTTCACCCATTTCCAACAATTCAACGAGATCTGCGGACGCTGTACCTAAATCGTCAATCGGTGAAACAACGGTTTTGAGTTGTTTGAGTTGTACTACGAGCTGCTGAGCGGCCTCTTGGTTATCCCAGAATCCAGCCTTCCCCATCTTCAACTCGATTGCGGTAATTTCATCTGCTTTCGCAGTGTAGTCAAAGGCTATCGCGCAAATGCAATAACTGATTGCAAATTTTATCAGCGCGATTGTGTAATTCAGGATCCATAAATGGTGTCATTGTAAGAAGAAGAAGTACCGAAGCAACTTTCATTATAAAGATAGTTAGTTAATGTAATAGTAGGGAGGATCACCGAGGTCACCCGCGTGGTTCGTATTTTCTGAAATTAATGTGCCGTTAGTTTACAGAATCCAACCGCCGCCGAGTACAACATCGCCATCAAAACAGACGACGGCTTGTCCGGGAGCTATCGCGTCGCAGGGTTCATCAAATTCAACATACAAAACGCCAGCGTCATTGATCGCAGCTGTTGCACTACGAGCAGCGCTGTTGTAACGAATCTGAGTTTGGCATTTAAACGGTTCGTTAAGAGGCATGTCGATAAGCCAATTGGTGCGATTAGCCGTAAGTGAACTTTTGGCTAATTCAGAGATTTCACCAATGATTACTTGTCGCTCTGGGGCATCGATGCGAACAATGTAGTGTGGTTCGCCTAACGCTACGCCAAGTCCTTTGCGTTGTCCTACTGTGAACTGTTCAATGCCATCATGCTGCCCAACGACCGTTCCGTTGGTAGTAACAATGTTGCCAGACAAGTCGGTGTTACCGCGTCGTTGACGTACAAATTCACCGTGATGCCCTGACGTAACAAAACAGATTTCTTGGCTGTCTTTTTTGTCAGCAACTCGCAGACCCAATCCAGTAGCGAGTGCCCGGATTTCTGTTTTGGGATAGTCGCCAACTGGTAGCATCATCCGTTGCAGGTAATTTCGTTCGATACCAAATAAGACATATGCTTGATCCTTTGTGCCATCAATACCTCTTGCTAACCGAGGAAGATCTGTTGTGTTTGCGGGTGGGATCAATCGCGCGTAATGTCCGGTCGCAACGTACTGGGCACCTACACTGTCGGCATATTCAAATAGCTTTCCAAACTTGATCCAATTGTTGCACATAACGCAAGGATTAGGTGTGCGACCAATGGTGTATTCTGCGACAAAATAATCGATGATACGGCGGAAATCTTTTTGTAAGTTTAGCGCATAAAATGGAATAGACAGATTATCGGCTACTCGTCGAGCATCTTCCGCGTCTGCGGCACTACAACATCCCTGTTTGTGGTCAGCGCGGTTTTGCAGCAGCGGTAATAGTGGATTGTCAGTCGGATCGTCTAATTCACAGGACTGAGCAGATTCTTCGCCATGCCGCATGAAAACCCCGATGACATCGTGCCCTTGCTCTAGCAATAAATGTGCTGCGACGCTGCTATCGACGCCTCCAGACATTGCTAAAACGACTCGTGACATTGTTTTTTTCCGCTTCCCTGACCGATAAGAGTGACCGACTAAAGTGAAAACACTTCGGGGCCGACATGCTCCGTTACAACTGTGCCAAACATGGTAAATGGTGTTGTTTCAAAAATTGTCACTGGCAGAATTCTCCCAGCCTGACGGTCGTTACCTTCAAATACGACAATTCGGTCACAGTGGGTCCGGCCAACCATTTGGATCGGTTTTCCATCTTCTTCAAATTGCTCTGATTTCTTGCTGCGACCTTCAACTAACACTTCCACAGGTTTGCCGATAAACTTAATGTTCTCGGTTTCGCTGATGTCATTCTGTACTTCGAGTAGTTCATTGTTACGTGCTTGTTTGACGTCATAGGGCACATCGTCAATCATTACATCTTGCGCTTTAGTGCCTTCGCGTTCGCTGTACTTAAAGATGAAACTGTTTTTGAAGCGGTATTCACGAATAGAATCAATACATGTCTGAAACTCAGCGTCGGTTTCACCGCAAAAACCAACAATAAAATCACTAGAAATAGCGGCGTCTGGAACAATGTCCCAAATACGATGCATCATGTCTCGATAATCTTCTACTGTATACCCACGCTTCATTCGTTGTAGAACTTCATTGTTTCCATGCTGTAAAGGGACATGCAAATAGGGTGAGACTTTGTCGAGGTCACGGATAGTTTCTAGTAAATTGTGTCCCATATCTTTAGGGTAATTGGTGACGAACTTAATTCGCTTGATTTCCTCGACTTCATGGAGCATTTCAAGCAGGGCCGCCAAGTCGGTTGTTTCGCCATCAGCTGTATAGCTGTAGCTATTGACGGTTTGTCCCAAAAGTGTGATTTCAAGTCAACCTTGCTCAGCCAATAACCGAGCTTCATCGACGATCATCTCAGGCGGACGACCTTGCTCCGGTCCTCGGGTATTAGGGACAACACAATAGGTGCAAAATTTATCACAACCAATTTGGATTCGTAGATAAGCCTGATAGGGTGTCGGTCGCATCGTCGGATCGCGCAGCGGGTCAAATGTAAGATGACTTTTACGAATGTCATCTTGCGAACCATCGCGACGACCTAGTCCGACTGCCATCTCATGCTCTCCACCAGCTCTGATCTTCTCAATTAAGCTTGGTATTTGCTGCAACTGACCTGGTCCGACAATTAAATCGACATACGGAGCTCGATCAAAAATGGTGGTCTGGTCTTTTTGTGCCATACATCCCATGACGCCAATGATCTTTTCAGGATGACGACGCTTCAGCAGCTTTAGCCTTCCCAGAGCACTGTAAACTTTGTCTTCGGCATGAGCTCGGACACTACAGGTGTTGTAGAGAATTGTATCGGCTTGCTTGAGATCATTGGTTAACTCATACCCGTGCTTGCGCAGGTCGGCGACGACCATTTCACTGTCAAGCATATTCATTTGACAGCCGACCGTTTCGATGTATAAGCGGTGGTTCATGTAATTGGATTCTTGACGTAAAAAGTTGTGTAAAACGACTGGGGCTGTGGTTTAACCCAGCAGGTTCTGTGACAGTAATTCCCCTTGCGGGAACTCTTCAGGATAATACGACCGAGGGGGTTTGGCGAGTTCAAATATTGGTTTAATAACAGAGAACAATCCGTTGAGAATCGTCGCCGTTGGACCTAGTCATCCTGAGGGTGCAATCGGAAGCAGCTGTCCACATTGAGCGGATTGTTCAGCCAATAGAATGATTTCCATCGCTTGCTGTGCTTCCTTAGCAGTCATGATATTGATAGGCAGGTCATGATGGATGCAGTTGGCGAAATACTCTAATTCCGACTTTAGTATCCCTGTTCGGCGCTGCTCGGTGACCTGTGGCCAATACATCGTATCCTTAAATTTTGTTTCCTCGAGTGTTTGCACTTTGAGTCCGGTTTCACTGCAATTGATATGGATTTGACCGGTAGTCCCCACTATTTCCATCTGTGCATCGATAACGGTGGGAGTATTTTGGGGTAATGCCCAATTGGTTTCAATAACAGCGATCGTTTCGTGGTCCGCCGCTGGATCTGAAAAGCCAACCATGGCCCATGATATA
>JABHUV010000025.1 GCA_018658605.1 Planctomycetaceae bacterium
CCTCAGTCGCTTTGAACATCACAAACCCCATTAGTTTCAGGCACTTGACGTAGAATGGCCCAACGGGGAATTCAGGACGAGCGTGGCGGCCTGCCATAATGACGATCCGCCCATATTCTTTCATGACGGAGATGATGCCCTCCAAGTTTGGTTCGCGGAGCGTTTCCCAAAACACATCTACACCATGCGGAGCGGCTGCTAGGATCGCTTCCAACTCGTCTTCGGTGTTATAGTTGATGACGACATCTGCCCCAAGTTCTCGACAGCGGGCAGTTTTTTCTTCATTACCGGCGGTGGTAATAACCGTTGCACCACAGCGTTTCGCCATTTGTAGTACCATCGCTCCGACACCTCCAGTACCTCCATGCACAAAGATTGTTTCACCTGCTTGGAGTTGTGCGTCGCGAAATAGCCCTAAATGTGCCGTAACACCGACCAAAGAGCAAGCAGCTGCGTCGTTGTCGCTGACGTTGCTCGGAGTCGCATAGAGTTCGTCTTGTTCAACCGCACAAAATTCAGCAAACGTGCCTTGCTTGCCCAACAAACCCTGATTTGTCCCCCAGACGCGATCACCAATCTTGAAACGCGTAACGTCATCACCAATCGCCTCAACGGTACCCGCCAAATCGCAACCAACGACGAACGGTTGTGGTAGCTCCCAGTAGTTAGCACCGTTGCGAATATACGTATCGACGGGGTTCAGAGATACAGCGCCTACTCTGACTAAAACCCCTGTGCCACTGGCAATGGGTGCGTCAATGTCTCCGAATTGAATGTTACTGGCGGGACCACATTCGGTAATATATGCTGCTTTCATCGTATTTGATGTCCTTGCGTAAACGTACATTAAGTCAAGACGGTGTTTTGTGCCATTTTAGCGATTCGCGAGGCTACGTAAATATGCGGCAACTCAGTAATGTCGCGGCAGCTATTTTAGTCGTGAGTTTAAATATCTACAGGGAACTGCAACTGTGACGAGGATTTCATGTCTGAAATATGATTGCGTTAACTGCCCAATTTAGGTTGAGCGGCGTATAATCGAGGCTCGTTGTTTTACCGGAACAGATTTTAGGTTGTTGTTAAATTCTGATGGACCAACCCGATAAAAAAATAGATATAACAGAATTGGTTAGCCGTTCACAAGCTGCTGCGCATGCCGGTTTACTCTCAGATTCCGCGCTCAACAACTTAACACTTTGGTTAACGCAATCGCGTTATGCTCAATACGTCTCGGCGATTGCGATAGCTATCAGCGAAGAAAGTTGGCAGGAGTTGGATGACGTGTTTTGGACGGTAATTCCATTCGGCACTGGTGGGCGTCGCGGGCGTATGCATCCATTTGGCTCAAACGCAATCAATGACCGTACAATCGGTGAAAGCGCCCAAGGCTTGGCAAATTACGTGCTCAATTCATCAGCTACGCAATCGACTACAATCGAGCGATTATCATGTGCAATCGGCTATGATACGCGACACCAATCACGTCATTTTGCAGAACTCTGTGCCGGAATTATGGTCGCCAACGGGTTTCATGTCTACTTTTTAGATGAGTATCGTGCCACACCACAAGTATCATTTTTGGTACGGCAAAAAGAATGTGCCTGTGGCATCATGGTTACTGCAAGTCACAATCCACCGAGAGATAACGCGGTAAAAATATATTGGAATGATGGTGGTCAAATATTACCTCCACACGATGCCGGTATTATTGAACAGGTGATGGAGCAAGTAGAAAATATAGAGGTACGTGATTTTGACGAAGCAGTTAGATCTGGTGATGTGACGATTTGTACCGCGGAGATTGACGAGCTTTATCGAGCTGCCGTAGTCGAACATTGCAGCGCTCCGCGCCCTTCCTTAAATGGTCAGGTTTCTCGAGGATTAAAAGTGATTTATTCGCCGCTACACGGAGTTGGTGGATTTGTCGTCCCAGCAGTCTTACAGGCGTGTCAGTTTGATAATGTTGTTGTTTTTCCTGACCACGCGGAGCCAGACCCCAATTTTACAAATGTACCTAACCATGTTTCAAATCCGGAAAATTCAGCGGTGTTTGATTCAATAATTCAATATGCTCAACAAGAAAGTGCAGATATTGTCTTAGCGACGGATCCTGATGCAGATCGCATGGGATGTGCAGCGCCAGTGAATTTCTCTGGCGAAAGCGCATGGAAGACGTTTAATGGCAACCAACTCTGTGCGATGCTAGCTGCCTATCGAATGCAGTCGTTGCAGGATCAGGATCTACTAACCCCAAAGAGTTTCCAGGTCACTACCTTGGTGACAACTTCGTTGTTACGGCGAATTGGCGAGCACTATGGTGTTCAGACACGCGATGATTTATTGGTCGGGTTTAAATGGATTGCCTCAGCGATCGATGAAGGAGGGCCCAACGATTTCATCTATGGCACGGAAGAGTCCCATGGATTCATGGTTGGTGATTATTGCCGCGACAAGGATGGTGCAGCAGCTTGCATGTTGCTGTGTGAGTTAGCGGATGATCTAAAACAACAGGGGAAAACGTTACATGATTTCCTTGATTCACTTTACAGACAATTCGGCGTATATCAAGAAAGTTTGAAGACCATCTATATGCTTGGAAGCAGCGGAATGCAGCGGATGCAACAAGTGATGGATCAACTACGCAGCGCAAGCCCTTGCGAACTTGGCGGGCAGCAGGTGATTCGGATACGTGATTACTTGACCCACCAGATAACAACTGCCGACGGAAGTGTGACCGTATTCAGTGGACCGACGGATAACTTGCTATTCTTTGAGTTAGAGACTGTCGGACATTATGTTGCCGTCCGTCCGTCAGGTACTGAACCTAAAATAAAATTCTATACGTTCACCAGAGCCGATATGGAAACAGGTTGTAGCGTCGAAAAAACTCAGGGTATTCTTAATGCGGTGATGCAGTTGATAGAAGACGATCTGCAGCGTTTCGTAGATACTGTATGATCACTGGGGAAAGCCCCTTCGACATGGTTTAGGGTGCCGTTTGTTCGTCGGTGACGCGTGCGAGGAAGGAAGCGTAGATTCCGATATTACGGGAGTAAATGGCCAGACAAACCCAAATGATGGTGATGCCGATTGCTTTGATTATGAAATTTTCGGCTAACAGCGCAACTGGAAATGCAAGCATTGATATGACGATCATTGGTAGCGAGGTAAAGGCGAATTTAATGAGCAGTTCTGGAAATCGCATGATTCGATGCTGTAGCATTCTTGAAAATGGCATGTAAAAGCGGTTGTTCTCGAAAATCGACAGTAAGGTGAAGGGAAAGATGACAGCCGTGACTAAAATGGCAAGTCCTAACGGTATGAAAATCATTGACTCGGGAAGGATTGCTGAAAGTAGTACGTATAACAATGCTGCTGGGATGGCTGCGGTTCCCATCGCAACGTAAATAATGAGAGATTCAAGAAACCAGTCCACGAAGTCAATTGGTGGCCATTCCGTTATTTCTAAATCACCATAAGCCGTTTGTCTGACGATGTTAATCAAGGTTGTGAACGCAAAAATGCTGATTGCCATAGCGATGAGCGATGAAATCATGCTAAAGAAAAAAAATATATAAAGCCCCGCTGGCTGATCCCCGCCCGCAGCGCCCAATTGCAGAATGCCAGCGTTTACGATCCAAGCAATAGCCAGCATGGCAACACGAGATAATACGGATGCGTTGGTCCCCATCATCAACAGCATTTGCAGCCACGATATCTCCTCAAACTTATTTTCTGCCGCCGCAATTTTCTCGTGCTCTTTTTCTGCTTGTTCAAGTATCACATTGTCGATATCTTCGGGGGAGCGGCCAATTTGTTCACGTAGATTAGGAGATGCTGAAAGGTCAAAAGCAGGTTGTTCCGTGATTAATTCTAATCCTAAACCATGTTTCATTCTTTTGACTGGAGTTGGCATTGGGTTCGGACGATCGATGCCCAACGGTTTAAAGCAGTCGGGACAGGCGACTGTGGAATCAATGTCTTCCGGTGTGACTGCTACGGCAGTATTGCATACAGGGCAAACAACAGCCCATTCGATTACCAGTTCATACTCGACTTCAGGCTTCACTGCCACAGGCTGCTTAACGGCTTTGGGGGCAATCTTGGTTACAGCACTATTTACTTCATGACCAGAATTGGTGGTTACATCAATCCGGCGGCGCGTCGGTATTGGTAGCTTAGCAGGCGCGTCGACGGTGACTGGACCAGAACAGCATGGACATTGTAAGGTTTCGCCGATGTCCTCGGGATTTACCGTCAAATGTGTGTTGCAGGTCTGGCAAGCGATATCCCATTGGACAATTAATTCAAAATCGCCAGTAGGGACTGGTGATATTGTCTGTACCTGCTGGGTTGTTGGACTAGCGAGAGTAGGATCTAAGTTGTAATCCTCGTATCCTCCGAGGTCATCAATTGGTTCAAGATCAATGATTTCTTCTGCGGGCTCGATTACTTCTGCTGGCTCAGGTAGAGATGGCGCTAGTGGCGTTTGAGCTATTTCAGTCGTCGGTTCTTCTACTTGGTCTCGTGGTTGTTCGGTAGGTTGTTCGGTAGGTTGTTTTTGCTGTGCAATTGGTGCCTTAGCGGTTGCTTCAACCGGTACTTCAACAACGACCGATTCTAAGCAATTCTCGCATAATATTTCTTCACCAATCTGCTCTGTCTTCGCAAATAGCTGAGTTTGACAGATGGGGCAACTGAGGACGATTGAGCCAGCTACATTCTGGTGGCTACTGCTCGACGAAGGCGAGTGAGCATTAGGCGTTTGTGATTCGGAGATGTATGAGGGTAGCCGAATTGTCTTGCCGCACTCTGAACAAGGTTGACGATTGCCAGCGAATTCCACTGGTGCTCGGTGCTGTACATCACAATGAGGGCACTGAAATTGAATTTCATTCGCTACCAAAGCTGGGTGATTCCTCTGGTGGAAGGGAGTCGAGTTGTTATTGGTTACTTCGTCAAATTTAAAACGCTACGGATTTGTTTAGGTGTGTCCGTAATAATACCGTCGATGCCCGCCGTGACAAGTTTTGAAGCTTCTGCTGGGTCGTTTACTGTGTACACCCATAGCTTCCAACCTTGTGCATGTACCAAATTAATCATCTCGGGCGTCACGTCCTTATAACTCCAACCGACCACCTGTGCGCCGGTAAGTTTGATTTTGGAAATATCGGACTTCGTAAATTCATTTCCACCTAATGCACCGAGAATTAAATCTGGGCAAAGTTTGTGGCAGGTTGCCAAGTAGTCCCAATCAAATGCTTGTACGACGACGTCTGCCACGAGTTTATGTTTTTGCAGCAAGGCAACTGCGGTTTTGGCATCGCCCTTTTTCCGTTCAATCAACGTGACGGAACCTTGCTGGATTGTATTGAGGCTCTCAAGAAGTGTAGGGATCTTCGTGCCTTGAAATTGTTTGTTTTTCCAAAGACCGGCATCAAGCGTCTTCAATTCTTCCCATGTGAGTGAACCCGCTGGGACTTTGGCGAGCCCAAGTTTCTGTGTAATGTTAGTCGTGCGATCGAGGGTCGAATCATGAAAAGTAAAGGGTATCCCATCACGGCTGTGATAATAGTCTAGTTCGATCATATCCGCTTTGGCTTTAATCGCGGAGCGAAACGCTGGCAGAGTATTCTCGGGATGCGTCGCACTGTCTCCACGGTGTGCGATCACGATTGGCGAGTCTTGAAACACAATCTGCTGTGCGCGTCCTTTGGTAACCGCTCTGAGTGCGCATACTTGCTCCAACGAGATAGTTAAAAAACAACTGAAGCTCAACAAAAAGAAAGGGGTTATCAAAAGGAGTCGTAGGCTTTGAGTCATGAAATGCGCAAACCTGGGAAAAGTAAAAAAGAGAAATGGCGGCTGTTTGAATTTTGCCTTGTTAAGTCCTATTTGCTTTTACTAGCTAGCTTCCATAACTTCTGCTTCGCGGTTTTGAGCAGCTTCGTTGACGCTCGTTTCATATTTCTTTGTCAAATCTTGGATTTCGTTTTTGAGGTCATCTCGCAAGTCTTCGTTGAGGTTCTTGTCTTTTTCAGCTTGCTCCGCCGCTTTGTTTCCATCACGACGAATATTGCGAATCGAGACACGAGTTTCTTCAGCTAGTTCCTTGATTCGTGAAACCATCTTCTGTCGTACTTCACCAGATAAGGCAGGAATGTTGATGCGTACCACATTGCCGTCACCTTGAGGATTGAATCCAAGGTCACTAGCGATTAAGGCCTTTTCAATGTCTTTGATGACACTGGGGTCATACGGGCGAATGACAATTTGTTGTGGTTCCGGGCAACCAACACTGGCGAGTTGCTTTAGAGGAGTTTGTGAACCATAGCAGTCGACCTTGATGGAATCCACCAACCCTGGGTTCGCTCGCCCTGTGCGAATGCCGGCTAGGTTGCTCCGTAAATGTTCTACGGCTTTGTCCATTCGTTCTTCGGTGTCCATTAGAATTTGGTCGTACATTTTAAAATTCTCTTCGTCGAAATTGTGAATGTTCTTGTTTTAGATACGCTAGGAATTTGAGATGCAATAGTAATTATCACTGATACAAATGGTCGCTGTCTAGTGTTTGTGCTACCGAAAACCTGGACCTCTATGTGGCAGGTCTTTAGATTAGCTAATGCGAGTACCGAGTTTTTCGCCTTGTACGGCTCGTACAATATTTCCGTCCGTCTTGTAGTTGAACACTAATACGGGCATTTCGTTTTCCATGCAATGTGAAATGGCGGTACTGTCCATCACACGCAAACCCTGTTCCATCACTGTCTGGAACTCCAGTTCGGGATAAAATACCGCATGTGGGTTCTTTTCTGGGTCTTCGCTGTAAACACCGTCGACACGCGTCGCTTTCAGAAGAATATCTGCTTCTAATTCCATCGCTCGTTGAGCGGCTGCGGTGTCCGTGGTGACGTACGGGCTGCCTGTTCCGGCAGCTAAGATAACGATTCGCCCTTTTTCCAAGTGCCTGCTTGCGCGACGGCGAATATAGGGCTCAGCCACTCCGTCCATCCGAATTGCTGACATGACGCGGGTTTGACAGCCAATGCACTCCAGAGCATCTTGTAAGGCCAATGCGTTGATGACTGTTGCTAGCATTCCCATGTAATGTGCTGTAGCTTCGTGGATGGATACATTTTTTTCTTTGAATTGAGCACCACGTAGAATGTTACCACCTCCGCATACGATCGCTACTTGGCAACCTTGCTCTACGGCAAGCTTGATTTGTCGAGAAATATCGGCAACCTCTTCCATGTTGATACCACGCTCGCCAGCACGGCTTAGACTTTCGCCGGAAAGCTTGAGGACAACACGACGATAGATAGGATTGGCTTCGTCTGTTGCGGCAGTCATACTCGGAGTCCTTCAATAATGAATTATTAGTGTCTGTTTGCTTTGGATTAGGGTAGCAATAAAAGTTCAAAAAGTAAGCCCCGATTTTACTCGGGGCTTACAAATTCTGCTATTGTATTTCGACTATTCCTCCGCGTCTTCTGATCCAGCAGAGCTGGATTCGTCAGCATCATCACCAAGTTCCCAGCGGACGAATTGAAGGAGTTTCATTTCTTTGCTATCCGCGAATTTGCCGACGGATTGGGTGTCGTCTTTTACGTAAGTCTGTTCGGATAGCACGCCTTGGCTTTCCAAGAAATTCCGCATGCGACCTGCGACCATTTGATCGACGATGTTTTCAGGTTTACCTTCAGCCAATGCTGCATCCCGTAGTGATTGACGCTCGGCGTCGACTACTTCTTGAGGCAGATCATCTGCTTTTGCAACCGTTGGTCGCATCGCTGCAATGTGCATGCAGATATCTCGAGCAGATTCTTCATCGCCACCTTCGACTGCTAATATAACTCCAGAGATAGTGCCTGCGTTATGCACATAGCCAGCACATCCACTTTCGATGCGTACGATTCGACCAATATTGAACACTTCGCGGATACGATTGAAAATTTCATCTTTGACTTCAGCTAATGTCATGCCGTCTTTGCTTGGGCATGGTAATGCCAATAAAGCGTCTGCATCAGTCGCACTTGGATTTTCGGCTGCGGCTTGTGCTAAATCATCAGCATATTGAATGAAGTCTTCGTGTGTCGTAACTGGAGCGCTTTCGCACTTTAATTCGACCATTGCACAAGCGGATTTATCCAAACCCAAGTATTGACCAAAACGGCCAAAGTCGGTTGTGCGACCAGATCGCTTCTCGAAGATTTCTGCTCCTCGGTCACGCAACCAATTGATCGCTGCTTGTGTATCGCCGTCGCATTCAGTGAGTGCTTTTTTGCAGTCCATCATGGGAAGGCCAGTTTTGTCTCGAAGTTCTTTGACTAATGCAGCTGTTACTGCCATGTCATTTCTCCTTGAATTGGAATTAGTATGCCGCAAGTGGGCGTTTGGCCCGCTGGCGAGTTAGTAAATTTTAATTAGTTATAAATGTCGGCTGTTCGTAGTAGCGATTCATTACGTTTCGTTTTCGTGATGTTCTTGCATCGCTATGTATTCGTAATATCCTTCGTTGTCCTTCTGGTGTACTTTCATGTTTTGCGAACACAACCCAATTCAGGGTGGGATAGATCGTAAACACCGCAAAGGTCACAGCTTTGAGGGAATTTGGGGCAATGATTAACGACCCCGCCCAGCGACTACTCGTCTTCTTCAGCAGGTGCTTCTTCAGCAGGTGCTTCTTCAGCAGGTGCTTCTTCAGCAGGTGCTTCTTCAGCAGGTGCTTCTTC